>JBBSKJ010000275.1:0-3895 GCA_038256475.1 Micropepsales bacterium
ATGGGCCCCTTCGCCGATCACCGCGCCGGGGCGCAGGCGCGCAAAGGGCCCGACGACGGCGCCGGAGGCGACCTGCGCGCCTTCCAGATGCGAATGGCTGCGGATGCGCGCGCCGGTCTTCACCGCCACGCCGGGGCCGAACACCACAAAGGGCTCGATCTCGACGTCAGGCTCGATTTGCGTGTCATGGGAAAAGAACACCGTTTCGGGCGCCGCCATGGTGACGCCGTCGCCGAGCAACTGGGCGCGGCGACGCTGCTGGAACTTGGCTTCGGCTTCGGCCAGTTCAGCGCGGCTGTTGACGCCGGTGACGGAAACCTCGTCGGCCATGGCCAGGGCGCATTTGATGCCGTCGGTGCGCGCCAGCGATGGCACGTCGGTCAGGTAATATTCGCCCTGCGCATTGTTGCTCTTGAGCAGCGATGCCCAATGGAAGAATTTCCGCGCGTCGGCGGCGTAGCAACCGGCATTGCACAGCGTGACGCCGCGCTCGGCTTCCGAGGCGTCCTTATATTCGACGATGCGGTTGAGAAATCCGTCCGGCGTCAGCAGCACGCGGCCATACTGGCCCGCATCGGCGGGTTCGAAGGCCAGCAATGCGAGACCGGTACGGGTCTGGGCCGCAAGGCATTCGGAAATCACCTGGGCGGTGATCAGCGGCATGTCGCCATTGACGACCAGCAGGGTGCCGGCGAAATCGGCCAGCGCATCCTTGGCGCTGGCGGCGGCATGGCCGGTACCCAATTGCTGATGCTGGATGGCGCTGTCACAGCCCAGCGCCCTGGCATATTCGCGCACCGCTTCGCCGGCGGGCGAGGTCACCACCACGATGCGCGTCACACCGGCGCCGCGCAGCGCGGCCACCACATGGCCCAGCAGCGGCAGGCCCGCCACCTTGTGCAGCACCTTGGGCAGCGCGGATTTCATCCGCGTCCCCTGTCCCGCAGCCAGTATGACGGCAGCTCTTGTCATGATGTTCGGGTAGTCCCCAGCAGCAAAAAAACGAAATGACGATTTGCGACTATTAATGTCGCGTATATTGCCCCGATTCTGGCGTAAAACCCGTTAATTCCGACAAGGATGTCATGCCCGGCCCTGCCCTGATTTTCGACCTGGACGGCACTTTGGCCGACACCGCCCCCGACCTTTTGGGGGCGACCAACGCCGTATTGGCGGCCCGGGACCGGCCCCAGCTGGACCTGACCAGCCTGCGCCACATGGTGGGGTTCGGGGCCCGGGCCCTGATCCTGCAGGCGATGGAGGCCAGCGGCGCCCCGGTGACCGAGGAAGGCCTGCCCCCGCTGGTGGAGATTTTCCTGTCCCATTACCGGGACCATATCGCCGACGGCAGCGTGCTGTTTCCCGGGGTGACCGAAACGCTCGCCAGTCTGAGACAGGACGGCGCGCGGATGGCAATCCTCACCAACAAGCCGCAGGAACTGACCGATCTCCTGCTGCCAAGGCTGGGATTGGCGCAGAGTTTCACCACCGTCTATGGCGCGGGCCGCAAGGGCTACACCAAGCCAGACCCGCGCATCTTTCATGACGTTGTGGAGGATTGCGGCGGCGGCCCGGCGGTGATGATCGGGGACTCCATCACCGACCTCAACACCGCGCGCGCGGCGGGCGCACCCTGCATCCTGGTGTCCTACGGCTTCACGCCGGTCCCGGCCCGCGAACTGGGCGGCGATGCGGTGATCGATGATTTTTCCGAGCTGCCGCAGGCGCTCAGGGACCTGAAACTGCTTTAAAGCTCCCACACCCGCCGGGGAGCCGGATCGGCCCACACCATGGCGCTGGATTTGACCAGGCGCGTCACCCGCTCCAGCAGCCCATCGGGATGGAACGGCTTGACCATATAGTCGTTGGCGCCGCTGCTCATCGCCTGCATCACGGTTTGAGGATCGCGCTCGCCGGTCAGCATCATCACCGGCATTGCCGACAGGCAGGGGTCGGACTTGATCTTGGCCAGCACCGACAGGCCGCCGCCGGGCATATGGATGTCCAGGATCACCGCGACCGGCTTTTTGACATGCACCAGCTCCAGCGCCGCCGCCGCGTCATTGGCGGAAACGACATTGAAGCGCGCCATGCCCAGGCGCAGCCTGACCAGGTCGATAATGGTGGGATCGTCATCGGCAATGACGATGCTGCGTTGCATGGCGGCCCCCAAGGAAGGCGCGCAGACTGCGCCGGCGGACCTTAAGATTTCCCCAAGCCCGGCAAAGCGCGGCAGGTTGGAACGGCTAAAAAAGGCTGCGGCGGATTGGCCCCGACTATTGCCCGCGAGCGCGGAAAGGGGCCTAGAATACTGTCGATTCGAGATCACCCCATTTCAGGCCAGGCATGACTTCGTCCCTTTCGCGCGGACATAACGCAAGACTGGCCGGGATTACGGCCGCGACCCTGGCCGGCGTTTTCCTGCTGGGTTATGGCGGCATATTCGTCTGGGGCGGCAACAGCGAGGCCACCTCGCCGATCTGGCCGGCCACCGCCTTCGGGCTTGTGATGATGCTGCGGCTGAGCCACAGCCGCGCCAGCGATGCGGCGATGCTGGCGGCGGTGCTGGCGGGCGGCCTTGCCGCCAACCTGCTGGGCGGCGCACCGACGGCGCTGGCGGTCGGCTACAGCCTGATCAACATGCTGGATGTGATGGCGGGGCTGTTCGTGGTCCGCCGCATGGGCGGCATCCCGCGCATCAAGACCATGCAGGCGGCGGCCAAGTTCACCCTGGCCGCGGGCGCCTTCCCTTCGCTGTTCGGGGCGCTGCTGGCGGCCGCGCTGGTGACCTGGCACGGCGCGGGAGATCCGTTCAGCACCGCCGCGCAATGGTTCATGGCCAATTTCCTGGGCGTGATGATCCTGTTCCCGTTCGGCCTGACGGTGTCGTGGCGCCAGTTCGCCAAGCTCAAGCTCGATCACCGCCTGCTGGAAGCGGCGATCCTGGTCTCGCTGATCACGGTGGTGGCGGTGGCGGGCTTTCGCTACGGCGCGCCGGTGCTGTTCCTGCTGCTGGTGGGCGTGCTGGCGTCGGGCGTGCGCTTCCGCCTGCTGGGCGCGGGCGCGGCGCTTTTGGTGATCGCCGCCATCGGCTTTGCCGCCGTGTATTCCAGCCCGGAAGGCCGCAACCTCTATTGGGTCGAGATGCTGCAATTCTATTTCGCGGTCTGCAGCATTGCGGGCGTGCGCACCGCCATGCTGCTGAACGAGCGCGACCTGCATCTGGCGATCATCGAACGGCGGCACAAAAGGGTGGTGCGCGCCTCGCGCTTCAAGTCGCAGCTTCTGGCCCATGTCAGCCATGAAGTGCGCAGCCCGCTATCGGCGATCATCGGCTTTTCCGCGATGCTGGAATCCGGCTCGCTGTCGGCCGACCGCGCCCCGGAATTCGCCGCCATCATCGCCCATAACGGCGAATTGCTGCAGCGGCTGCATGACGACCTGCTGGACCTCAGCCGCGCCGAATCCGGCACGCTGACGATGCAGCCCGAGCGGGTGGCGGTGGCGGGTTTCCGCTTTGGCGCGCCGGTACTTTATCTGGTGCTGGTGGGCGTACTGGCCGCCAGCGTGCGCTTCCGCCTGCTGGGCGCGGGCGCGTCGCTGATCGTGGCGGCGACGATCGGCTTTGCCGCCGTCCATTCCCTGCCCGGAGGCCGCGACCTGTTCCGGGTCGAGATGCTGCAGCTCTATTTGGCGGTCTGCAGCATCGTGGGCGTGCGCACCGCCATGCTGTTGAACGAACGCGACCTGCATCTGGCGATCATCGAGCGGCGGCACAAACGCGTGGTGCGCGCCTCGCACTTCAAGTCGCAGCTCCTGGCCCATGTCAGCCATGAAGTGCGCAGCCCGCTATCGGCGATCATCGGCTTTTCCGCGATGCTGGAATCCGGCTCGC
>JBBSKJ010000276.1:0-3871 GCA_038256475.1 Micropepsales bacterium
AATGTCGGCACATCAAAGGTCTATGACGCCTTCGACCTGGGCGACGACCGGGTCGGCGCGCCCAAGGATGCCATCCCGCAATTTGTCACCATGAAGCTGGACAAGACACTGCTGAAGCCGGCCGCCACCGGCACAGGCGTTACCCGCCGCCGGGTTCTGGGCCCCAGCATCTTCTTCTCACCCTGGGCCTATTACGACCATGTGCTGATTGCGCCTGGGGGCAGCACCGATTCCACCACGTCTTCCGACATGAGCGAATCCTATTACGTCATTTCCGGCGATGGCAGCGTGACGGTGAACGGCGAAACCGTGGCCATCAAGAAAGGCGACGCCATCCCGGTGGATGTGGGCCAGAGCAAAAGCTTCAAGGGCGGCACCGCACCGCTGGAGTTGATGATCATCGGCGTCGCCAAGGACATGGAGACCAAGAAGGCCTTCATGGCCGTGGCAGCCAACTCCCAATAGAATTTTTAACGGTCGCGCCGCGTCGCTACGCTGCCGCTAGCGACCCTCGCTGACGCCTCGGGTTCGCGGTCGCTCTATCTGCGATGATACAGCGGAAGCTGGCCAGGCACCTTGGTGCCCAGTTGATAGATGCTGGACGTGGCGGTGAGATAGACCGTCTTGCCGTCATCGGCGAAGGCCAGGTTGGCGACCACTTCCGGCACCACGATCTTGCCGATCAGCTTGCCCTTGGGCGACAGGATGGAAACCCCACCCGCGCCAGTGACCCAGACGTTGCCGAGACTGTCGACCTTCAGCCCATCCGGCACGCCCGCGCCGCTGTTCTTCGGCCAGCGATAGAAGACGCGCATGTTGGACAGCTTGCCGTCCGCCCCGACGTCATAGGCGCGCAGATAGGCGTCCGGCATGGAATTGGCGACGTAAAAGGTCTTGCCGTCGGGCGAGAAGCCAAGTCCGTTGGGCTGGCTCATATCGGTGATCATCGCCGTCAGCTTGCCGCCGGCATAGCGATAGACGCCGTTGAACTTGATTTCCTTCTTGGGGTCGGCGTCCATCTTGAGCAGGCCAAAGGACGGATCGGTGAACCACAGCGCGCCGTCGCGCGCGAACACCAGGTCGTTGGGGCTGTTGAGCCGCTTGCCGTCATATTTTGACAGGAACGGCTTCAGCCCGCCCTTCTCGTCCAACCGCTCGATGGTGCCGATGCCCATCCGGGTCACCAGGATGGTGCCATCCTTGTCGGTGACCAGGCCGTTGGAGCCGGAATTGGAGCCCTTGGGCGGGTTGGTGAGACCGCCGGAGGCCTTCAGCACCACCACCACATTGCCCATGCGGTCCAGGGCGCGGATATTGTTGTCGCGCACGTCCGAGAAATAGAGCCTGCCGCTTTTCCACACCGGGCCTTCGACGAAGCCAAAGCCCCCCGCCACGCGCCCGACCCGGGTGCCCGGCGCGATCACGGCGTCCAGGGCCGGATCGAGGCGCTCGACCCGCATGGTGTCCACCTTCTTGGGGTCTTGTGCAAAGGCGGGCGCCGCCAGCACACAAAGCGCCGGGATGGCATATTTCAGCATGGTCATGAGTATTCCCCGTGATTTTGCGCGGGAGCTTAGGTCTCAAGAATGGTGTTGGGCAACCGGTTCTTTGGCGTGCCCGTGGGGGGAAAATGCTGCGCCAGCGCCGCGCCGCATATCTCGATGGCCTTGATGAAGCCGTCGGCGGGCTTTCCGGCTGACATGGCGTCAGTTACCGCTTCAATCGCCTGGTTCCAGGGGCCCTCGCCCACGATCTGGTGAATAGTGGAATGCGCCACCAACTCGACCTTGCGGTCGTGGAAGGAGGCGAAGATCAGGACATGCGGCTCATCCTTGGACAGCCGCGCGCCGGCCGACGCGAAGTGACGCCGCGCCGCCTCGCGCACCCGGTAACGCTTGAGCGTGGGCGGCGTCATGGCAAGGCGGACGCCCGGCAACGCCACGACAATGGCGACGCAAAGAAACACGCCCAGCTGCACGATGGCGTAGGTGCTCAGTCCGCGCAGGATCAGCCCTTCCATGGCGCGGGCGGATTCTTCCGTCCAGCTGGAAAAAATACTGGCCAGCGCCAGCCGCTCCAGGAATGTGAGCACCAAAATCGGGGGAATAATGAAAGCCGCCAGCGCCGCCCAGAGCAGCGGCACTTCCCCGTAACGCGACACCTGCCGCGCCAGGACGCAGAATATCTCGCCCGAGGTTTTGCTTTCGGCTTCCGCGATGGCCGCCGCGATACGGGCCTGATCAGACTTTGTCAGCATCTCACCATCTCCCCGAAGCGCCGCCGCCGCCGCCAGAGCCGCCGCCACCGCCAAATCCGCCACCGCCAAACCCGCCGGACGATCCACCCCGGCCACCGCCGCCGGACCAGCCGCCGCCGCCATTATAGGGACCACCGCCGCCACCGCGCCGTCCGGGATACGCCCAGGAGTGGTAGAACATGTAGCCGAAGATACCCAGCATGAGAACCATCGGCAGCCAGTCCGGCATCCCGTCCTCGCTGCCGCCCTCCTGCGCGGCCGCGGCGGCACGCGCTTCGGCCTCCGAACGCTCCAGCGAGAGCTGCTGAATCAGCGCATCGGCGCCAGCGCTTATGCCGCCGTCGAAATCATTCTTGCGAAAGCGCGGCAGAACCTGGCTCTGGATGATCACCGAGGACAGCGCGTCGGTCAGGATCGGCTCCAGTCCATAGCCAACTTCGATGCGGGTGGCGCGTTCCTTGGGCGCGATGATGAACAGCACGCCATTGTTGAGCTTCTTCTGGCCGATGCCCCAAGCGCGAAGGAGTTGATAGCCATAATCGGAAATCTCATAACCCTGCAGCGACGGCAACGTCACCACCACCAGCTGGCGCGAGGTTTTGGCTTCCAGCGCCGCCAGCTTCTGGGTGAGCTGGCCTTTCGTGGCGGGCGACAGGATGTTCGCCCCATCCACCACCCGCCCGGTCAGCGCCGGAAATGTCGGCGCCGCCGCGGCGGGGGCGATCAGGCAGAAAAGCGCAAGAAAAGCGGCGATAACCCGCATCTGTCGTTACGGCGTGCCGGGCTGGGCCGCTTCGGGCGCAGGTGCCGGCGCGGTGCTGGTCGTGCCGGGGAAACTGACCACCGGCGCATTCTGTGCCGCGGCCGAAGCCGCAAACGGCGTCGCCTGTTTGTAGGAGCGATAGAAGGTCGCCGCCCAGAGCGAGCCGGGAATGGTCACCAGCTCGGTGTTATAGTCCTGCACCGCCGCGTTATAGTCGCGGCGCGCGATCTCGATGCGGTTTTCGGTGCCCTCCAGCTGCGACTGCAGCGCCAGGAAGTTCTGGTTGGATTTCAGCTCGGGGTAATTTTCGGTGATCATCATCAACCGGCCCAACACGCCGGACAGCTGGTCCTGCGCCTGCCGGAAGCGTTCAAAGGCGGCCGGATCGGTGATCGAGGAGGCATCGATGTTCACGCGAGTCGCATCGGCGCGCGCCTCGGTCACCGCGATCAGCACGGATTTTTCCTGCGCGGCAAATCCCTGGACGGTGGCGACCAGATTAGGGATCAGGTCGCTGCGGCGCTGATAGGTGCCCTGGACGTTCGCCCAGGCGGCCTTCACCGCCTGATCCTTGGTCGGGATATTGTTGACGCCGCAGCCTGCCAGCGCAAAAGCCACGCCGATGGCAGCCAGAAGCTTCGGCACATGTCTGAAAATCGTCATAGGCGCTCCTCCGGGGCGAATACCCGCCGCGAAAGATGGGCCAAGCGCGCCGAACCGCAAGGGTTAAATTGGACCCAGCCGCTCTTGATTTTTAACAGCATACACAGGTCCGCCTTCCCAGCGCGCGAAGCGACCAGCGGGGCAGAAACTACTGCCGCGGCGTGGCAGCGTTGCGCACCGCCGAGGCC
>JBBSKJ010000277.1:0-3868 GCA_038256475.1 Micropepsales bacterium
CCAGGGAAGCATTCAGTGGCGCGCAAGGAAATGATCCGGGGCTTTGCCCAGGGCGCGGGCGGTGGTGGCCGGGTGCGGCTGCGCACGCTTTCCAACTTGCGCTGGCTGGCGATTGTCGGCCAGTCGGTCGCTTTGTTCCTGGTCTATTTCGCGCTGGGCTATCCTCTGCCCATCGTCTATTGCGCCCTCGCCATCGCGGTCAGCGCCGCGCTCAACATCGTGCTGGCGCTGCGCTATCCGGCCGCCCAACGTCTGACCAACCGCGAAGCAACTTTTTATCTGGCCTATGACGTGCTGCAGCTGGCGGCACTGCTGTATCTGACGGGTGGCCTGGCCAATCCTTTCGCCTTGATGTTCCTGGGCCCGGTGGTGATCGCCGCCACCACGCTCAATCTGGGCAATGTGCTGATCCTGGCTTTCATCGCCTTTGCCTCGGTATCGGTGATCGCCATCGAGCATCGTCCGCTGCCCTGGCCGGCAGGCGATGTCCTGATGCTGCCCCAGCTTTACCAGGCGGGTATCTGGACCGCGCTGGTGATCGGCATTGGCTTCACATCTGTCTATGCCTGGCGCATCGCATCGGAATCGGCCCGCATGTCGGCGGGTCTTGCCGCCACCCAACTGGCGCTGTCGCGCGAGCATCGGCTGGCGGCGCTGGGTGCGCTGGCCACGGCGGCGGCGCATGAATTGGGAACACCTTTGGGCACCATCGCGGTGGTGGCGCGCGAACTGGAACGCGCCCTGCCGGAAAACTCCGCCGAGATCGAGGATGTGCGCCTCTTGCGCGCCCAGGCCGAACGCTGCCGCGCCATCATCGCGCGTCTCGCCAATCCCGAAGAGGCGCTGCTCGGCGCCACCGCGCGTCTGCCGTTGGGCGCGCTGCTGGACGATATCGCCGCGCCCCATCGCGGCGAGGATCTGGAAATCCTTGTCACGGTCGCAACGCCGCCCTCTTCTGGAACAATGGGCGATGCGCCGGCGCCGCAAGTGTGGCGCGCGCCCGAACTGCTGCACGGACTGGGGAACATCATCGAGAATGCCGCCGACTTCGCCCACTCCCTGGTGGCGGTGCATGCCGAGTGGGACGACCAGCAGTTGCGCATCTCGGTGACCGATGACGGCCCCGGCTTCGCACCCGAAATCTTCGAGGCGCTGGGGGAACCCTACATCACCTCGCGTCCCGGCCATCACGCACTGGCCGAAACCGAGATCGGCCCGCAAGGCGCGCTGGACGAACATGAAGGCATGGGGCTGGGCTTCTTTATCGCCAAAATCCTGCTGGAACAGACCGGCGGCGTGGTTAAAGCCGACAATCCACCGGGCGGCGGCGCGCAGGTTTCGGTGCGCTGGCCCCGGGGTGTGATCGACGGGGCGCAGCCTCCGGCCCAGAGCGAGCCGGCCTGAAAGTTTGACGGTTCGGAAAAAGGGTACTAAAGGCCCCCGCAATGACCGACGAAGACAAGACCCTGCTTCTGGTCGAGGATGACCGTCCTCTGCGCGAACGCTTGGCGCGGGCGCTGGAAACCCGTGGTTTCAGCGTTTTCCAGGCCGAGTCAGTGGCGGAGGGCAAGGCCCGCGCCAAGGAAGCACCACCGGCCTATGCCGTGGTCGATCTCAAGCTGGATGACGGCAATGGGCTCGATGTGGTGGAAACGCTGCACACCACCCGCCCCGACAGCCGTGTGGTGGTACTGACCGGCTTCGGCAATATCGCCACCGCCGTCGCCGCCGTGAAGTATGGCGCGATCGATTATCTGCCCAAGCCCGCCGATGCCGACGATATCCTGGCGGCGCTGATGGCGGTGCCGGGCTCCAAGCCCAAGCCGCCGGAAAATCCCATGTCGGCCGACCGCGTGCGCTGGGAGCATATCCAGCGGGTCTATGAACTGTGCGGCCACAATGTTTCGGAAACGGCGCGCCGGTTGAACATGCCTCGCCGCACCCTGCAGCGCATCTTGGCCAAGCGCTCGCCGCGCTAGGTGTTCGCGGTCGCCGTCTGCGGAATCCGCGACGGCTTTTTCCACAAGGCGGGCGCGCCCCGGATGAGTCCCAGCGCCAGAAGCATGGTCGCGGCGCCCGCGATCATATCCATCAGATAGTGCCCGCCAAAGAAGGGCACCGAGGCCAGCATCACCAGATTGAGCGCGGCGATGATCCAGCCCGCCGGACCGGTGCCGCGGAAGGCCCAGATGTAAGCCAGCGCCATAGCGGTGTGGAAAGACGGGAAGCTCACCACACCTGTCATGCCTGACAGGGCAAAGCGCAGATTCTCCCCGCTCAGAATATGCTCCATCACCGGCACGAAGCCGGTATCGGTTGCGATATTGTAGAGTTTCGACGGCCCCAGCGCGGGCAACAGCAATGTGCCGGCGCAGGCCATCAGACCGCACAGCCCGAACATCCAGAACATCTCGCGGAGGCGATCCTTGCGCCCCATCACGGCCAGCAGCACGCCGAAATACAGCCCTTGATAAATCAGGCTGTGATAGGCAAAGCCCAGCACGCTCTTGAGCGCGGGATGCTGGTCCACGAAGCGGTAGCCGGCGAGCCACTCGAACCCCAGCACGCGATCCATCGCCATCAGCCGCGCGTCCACCAGCGGCCCCGCGGACGCCAGGCAGAGATAAGACAAGGCACATATGGCGGTCGAGGAGATCAGCGTAAGCCCGAAATATTCGGCCATCAGCGCGCCTTTGGTAAGACGCGAAAGCTGCAGGCCCAGCGTGATGGCGAAAATCAGCGACGGCAGCAGGAAATCGTTACGGGTGACGGTAAATTCCAGCGGGATGCGGACAGCCCAAACGGCGTCCAGCACAATGAGCGCGCTGACTGCGCACCATTCTGGCACAAATTCGCTGTTCAGCCTGTGTTTCAGCCCCGTCATGGGCGGGGCATTGCAAGCGCGTCACCAGAAACTCAGCGTTTAACCGTCTTTGCGAATTTCTTCTTCACGGGCGCTTTTTTCGCTTTGCGCCTGGGCTTGTCCGCGAGCTGGGCGGCGCGGCCCACCAGCATGTCTTTCAGGGTCTTCTTGTCCAGCGCCGACAGCCGCGCCAGCACATAGGGAAAATTGCGATAGTGATCGGTGATGTAGAAAAGCCTGGGTTCGGCCTCCAGCATCATGTCGCGCATTTCCATCGAGCCGATGCGCAGCACCATCGCCTCTTCCTTGTCATGTACCTTGGTGAGGAACTGGTCATGGATGAAGACCGCGGGCCGGTTAAACCACAAGGTCTCCACGCTGCCGGGCAGCGACAGTGCGATCTTCCAGCCATCCTTGCGGCTAATCGGCATCGGGCACCACCAGATTGGGATTCTGCGCCATGGCGACGGCTTCCAGATTGCGCGACAGCCGCTCGGCGGCGCAGCGTGCGAAGCTGACGGTGACCGCCTTGCGGCGGCTGGCATGCAGCGATTGGGCTTCGGCCTCCTTCACAATCGCGCCGCCATAACGGTCGGCCACGATTAGCCCGGTCTGGTGCGGGACATGTTCGTCGGGAAAATCCGGCGGAATGGCGAAATAGAACAGGTCACAATAATCCAGATATTCGGGCCACTTTGTGTCGCAGCGCAGATCGGCCAGCGCCACTTTGATTTCCACGCCCAGCATCTCTCCGCCCGGACCGATGGCGGCAACATCCAGCCGCCGCCCGTTGGGCAGGGTGAATTCCAGGATCGGGGAATAGCCTTCTTCCAGCAGAAGACGGCTCACCCCGCGCGCGACATCCATCGCGTTGGAAGAACTGATCATGCGATCAGTCTAACCCGCGCGCGGATGCGCGCAATACACAGAAGTTAGAGACTGCCTTTGGAAGACGGAGATGCGCCGTCGAGGCGTTCATCGGGCGTAATGGCCTGACGAAGCGCG
>JBBSKJ010000278.1:0-3859 GCA_038256475.1 Micropepsales bacterium
ATTGCGTATCGCCCGCGGCGTGGTGCAGCAGATCGTGCGCTGCCAGACCTGCACGGCGGCCAACTATTTCATCTTTTCCAACGACCGGCGGCGCGACGACAATGCCGGACCCGGCTTCTCCGGCGGACCCGTGCTGGATACCGCCGGCCGGCTGGTCGGCATCACCTTCGGCTATAAAGATTCGGGCCGGCAGAGGCTGATTTACGCCTATGACATGGAGCGCGTCCGGGGCGAGCTTTCCGCCCTCCAGAAACCGGCAAATTAGCCTGTAAAATCAGCAAGTTGTTTGGGGTTAATTTGCTGGTTTCACGCATCCCGAAATGCTAGGAATCACCCCTGTTTTTCGCGCGGCCTTCGTCTGCGCCTGAGGACGCATTTTGAGCGACAATTCCGAAACCAAATTGCCTCCCGACAGCGGCAATCCCATCGCCACCATCACGGTCGAAGACGAGCTGAAGCGCTCCTATCTCGATTATGCGATGAGCGTCATCGTCCAGCGCGCGCTGCCGGATGCCCGCGACGGCCTCAAGCCCGTGCATCGGCGCATTCTCTTTTCGATGCACGAGAATGGCTATGACTGGAACAAGGCCTATCGCAAATCCGCCCGCGTGGTCGGCGATGTCATCGGCAAATACCATCCGCATGGCGACCAGTCGATTTACGACGCGCTGGTGCGCATGGCGCAGGATTTTTCCATGCGCGCCCCGCTTATTGACGGGCAGGGCAATTTCGGTTCGGTGGACGGCGATCCGCCGGCCGCCATGCGTTACACCGAAGTGCGCCGGGCCAAGATCGCCCATGCCCTGACCGAGGATATCGACAAGCAGACCGTCGAATTCCGCGACAATTATGACGGCACCGAGCGCGAGCCGGCGGTGCTGCCGTCGCGCTTTCCCAATCTGCTGGTCAATGGCTCTTCGGGCATCGCGGTCGGCATGGCGACCAATATTCCGCCCCACAATCTGGGCGAGGTGGTCGATGCCTGCCTGGCCTATATCAACGACCCGTCCATCAATCTGGAAGCCCTGACCGAAATCGTGCCGGGCCCCGATTTTCCCACCGGCGCGCTTTTGATCGGCAAGCAGAATGCCCGCGCCGCGCTGGCGCGGGGGCGCGGTTCGATATTGATGCGGGCGCGCTGCGCCATCGAGGAAATCCGCAAGGACCGCGAAGCCATCATCGTCACCGAACTGCCCTATCAGGTGAACAAGGCGGTGCTGACCGAGCGCATTGCCGAACTGGTGCGCGGCAAGCGCGTCGAAGGCATTTCGGACATTCGCGACGAAAGCGACCGCTCCGGCATGCGGCTGGTGATCGAGCTCAAGCGCGATGCCTCCAGCGAAGTGGTGTTGAACCAGCTTTATCGCTTCTCGAACCTGCAGCAGAGCTTCGGCGTCAACATGCTGGCGCTGAATGACGGCCGCCCGGTTCAGATGAACCTGAAGGATCTGCTGGTCGCCTTTGTCGCGTTCCGTGAGGAAGTCGTCACCCGCCGCACCAAGTTCGATCTGTCCAAGGCGCGCGATCGCGGCCATATTTTGGTCGGCCTGGCCGTGGCTGTTGCCAATATCGACGACGTCATCAAGCTGATCCGGGGCGCGGCCGATGCATCCGCCGCCCGCGAGCAATTGATGGCCCGCGCCTGGCCCGCCAAGGATGTCGGCCCGCTGGTGGCCCTGATCGCCGATCCCCGCCACAAGGTGGAAGAGGGCAACACCATCCGCCTGTCGGAAGAACAGGCCAAGGCGATCTTGGACCTGCGCCTGCAGCGCCTGACCGCTCTGGGCCGCGACGAAATCAACGACGAGGCCCAGAAGCTGGGCCTGGCGATTGCCGATTATCTCGACATCCTGTCTTCGCGCGAGCGCGTGCTGACCATTATTCGCGACGAACTGTCCGCCATCCGCGACGAGTTCGCCACCCCGCGCAAGACCGAACTGATCGACGCCGAAATCGAGATGGAAGACGAGGCGCTGATCGAGCGCGAGGATGTCGCCGTCACCGTCACCCATGCCGGTTACATCAAACGCACGCCCCTGGCCGAATACCGGGTGCAGGGCCGCGGCGGCAAGGGCCGCTCCGGCATGGCAACGCGTGACGAGGATTTTGTCACCAGCCTGTTCGTCGCGTCTACCCACGCCTGGCTGCTGTTCTTCTCCTCCACCGGCATGGCCTACAAGCTGAAGGTATGGCGGCTTCCTGAAGCGCGCATCGCCGGCAAGGGCAAGGCGATGGTCAATCTGCTGCCGCTGGCGCAAGGCGAGCGCATCACCACAATACTTCCGCTGCCGGAAAATGAAACGGAATGGGAAAAGCTCAATGTCGTCTTCGCCACCAAGTCCGGCGATGTGCGGCGCAACCAGCTGTCCGATTTCGCCCAGGTGAACAAGAACGGCAAGATCGCCATGAAGCTGGAGCCAGGCGACGGCATTATCGGCGTGGACACCTGTACCGATGCCGACGACTTCCTGCTCACCACCCGCGGCGGCAAGGCCATCCGTTTCCCGGTCGGCGATGTGCGCGTCTTCAAGGGCCGCGACTCCACGGGGGTGCGCGGCATCAAGCTGGCACCCGGCGATGAAGTGGTCAGCCTGTCGCTGCTCTATCATTCCGACGCCAGCTCGGCCGAGGCCCGCGCCTATCTCAAGCAGGCGAGCGCCGCGCGCCGCGCCGAAAGCGGCGAGGCGGAAGCCCCTGTCGAGATTGAGGACGATGCCGAGGAGGGCGTCGAGGAAGCCACGCTGACCCCGGAACGCTATGCGGGGCTGGGCGCGCGCGAGCAGTTCGTCCTGACCCTGTCCCAGACCGGCTTTGGCAAGCGCAGTTCGTCTTATGAGTATCGTGTCACCGGGCGCGGCGGTTCGGGCATCGTCGCCATCGGCATGGGCAAGAAGAACAGCGCCGTGATCGCGTCCTTCCCTGTCGAGGAGTCCGACGATCTGATGATGATTTCCGATGGCGGCCAGACCATCCGCGTCGCCGTCTCCGGCATCTCGATCCAGGGCCGGGCCGCCCAGGGCGTCACCGTGTTCCGGGTGGACGAGGGCGAGCGCGTCGTGTCGGTGGAGCGTATCGCCGACGTCGGCGGCGAAGAATGACCGCCCCGTCTTCCGAAAGTAAGCAGCTCACCGGCCTTTATCCCGGCACCTTCGATCCGGTGACCCTGGGTCATCTCGATATCGTCAAGCGCGCCGTCAAGCTGGTCGATCACCTGGTGATCGGGGTGGCGACCAATGCCTCCAAGTCTCCGATTTTCACCCTGGATGAGCGGGTGGCGATGGTGCGGTCGGAGGCCGAAAGGCTGGCGGCCGGCCATGCCACCATCGAAGTCGTTCCGTTCGATACCCTGCTGGTGAAATTCGCGGCCCAGGTCGGCGCTTCGGTGATTATCCGCGGCCTCAGGGCTGTGTCGGACTTTGAATATGAATTTCAGATGGTGGCGATGAACCAGCGCCTCAACACCGAGATTGAAACCGTGTTCCTGATGGCCGATCCGCGTCATCAGGCGATATCGTCGCGGCTGGTGAAGGAGATCGCCCAGCTGGACGGAGACATCACCCCCTTCACCACCAAGGCTGTCGCCGAGGCTCTCGTTAAACGCTGCAAGGAAATGCACAAATGACCGACTATCTGGTTCTGGATCTCAAGGACGGCCCGGTAAAAATCAAGCTGCGGGCTGATCTGGCCCCCAATCATGTCGAGCGCGTGAAAACGCTGACCGGCCAAGGATTCTATGACGGCGTGGTGTTTCACCGGGTCATTCCGGGCTTCATGGCGCAGAGCGGCGACCCCAACGGCACCGGCAGCGGCGGTTCGGACCTGCCCAACCTGAAGGCGGAATTTTCCGACGAGAAGCATG
>JBBSKJ010000279.1:0-3852 GCA_038256475.1 Micropepsales bacterium
ATGGCGACCTTCGCGTTCCCTGCGATATCGGCGAGATGCTGCAGCGGCAATTTTATTTCTTCGGTACTTACTTTATCGAAACCGAAATCCTGCGCTGTTGGGAAGGTCAATCCAAAAGCGCCCATACCATCTTCGACATCGGCGCCAATGCGGGTATCTTCAGTCTGGCGGCGCTGGCGGAGAATTCGCGCGCCACCGTGCACGCATTCGAACCGACGCCCGAAATCGCGGCGCGCCTGCGTGCCACAGCGCAGATGAATGGATTGGACCGCCTTGTAGTCAATGAGCTAGCCGTCGCAGCCACGGAGGGTGACGCCGCGTTGCATCGCTGGCGCGGGGCCGACAACAGTAATGAAGGCATGAATTATATTACGGCGCCTCAGGAAGGGGGCGAGATTGTGCACACGGTTAGCTTGGACCGATATTGTGCTGACCGGAACCTTGACCGGATTGATCTTTTGAAAATCGATATTCAAGGCAACGAGCCGGCAGCGTTCGCGGGCGCCAGGCGGCTTTTGGGAGAGCGTCGTATCGGGGTTATTTTCGCCGAGCTCAATTGGGATGCGGCCCGCTCTGGCGGGCCGGCGGCCGAGCTGATCGCCATGTTGAAGGAAAGTGGCTTTTTGTTCGCGCCGCCCGGCCGCCACATGGAATGGCGCGAAGCCGGGGCGTGGATGCACAATTGCGATGACATAGTCGCAAAGCTGCGCGACGCATGAATACTTCCGATTATCTCTGGATAAGCGGAATTTCCATAGCCGTCTGTCTGGCGGGGCTCCTCGTTCTGCTCTGGCTGCTGCGCCGGGATGGACCATCCTTCGCACTGCCGTTCGCCTATATGGCGCTCTTGCTGATCAATCATGTGCCCGGTGCTTTCGTCCCGCTGGTGGACTACGACTTTTTCGGACACCTGACCGAGGTCACGACGGGCATACGGTTGACTGCCATAGGGGTGGTGGCCTTTGTGATCGGCGTATGGTTCGCACGCCGCACCACGGCAGAGCAGCGGGCCGCGCCGCAACGCTCAGGAAGGGATGCCATTTTCCGGGAGGACCGGCCGTTCTGGCTTTTTTGCCTGTTGGGCGGGTGGCTGTTCACCTTCGGTCTGACACCGTTGCGAAACCTGCCCAGCATCGGCGCGGTGATATACAATGGTGGCGCCATATGGATGCTCGGCGTCGTCCTCGGCCTGCGTTGGGCCGTTCACAACAAACAGCACAAATTGAGCATTTTCTGGCTGGCATGCCTTGCCGTGTATCCGGTGATGATTCTGGTTACGGCAGGCTTTCTCAGCTACGGCGTCACCGCGGCGCTTGTGGGGGTCTGCTGCCTCACGGTCATCGCGCGCCGCTACTGGGCTGTTCTTCTTACCATCGCGATGGTCGGCTATCTGGGGCTCAGTGTTTTTTCCAACTATTTCCAGGCGCGCGACAATATTCGCGACGCGGTTTGGGCGGGCGCCACGATGGAGCGGCGCGTGGACGCCATTTCCGGGATATTCCGGCAGTGGCAGTTCTTCCGTACGGAGGACAAGCTGGTTCTTGCGGGGCTGGATGTCCGGCTCAACCAGAATTTCTTCGTCGGCCTCGCAGCCGAAAATCTCCACAATGGCAGCACGGAGTATCTGTATGGAAGTTCGGTAACCGATGCGTTGTTGTCGGTAGTTCCGCGTGCGCTATGGCCCAACAAGACGGTGTTCGGCGGCAGCCCGGAAATTGTTTCCAAGATGACAGGTATGGAACTCGATACCAACACGTCCTTCGGTGTCGGCAATGTGATGGAATTTTACATCAACTTTGGCATTCCAGGAGTGATTGGCGGCTTTATGCTGCTGGGCTGGGCGCTTGGTCGTTTCGATCATCGCGCTGCCCTGGCGGAAGGACGGGGGGACCATGGAACGGCGCTGGCATTCTTCCTGCCGGGTGTCGCCTTGATCCAGCCCATCGGCTCCATGGTTGAGCTGGTCGGAAGCGCGTCCTCGGCATGGATTGGGGCTTATTTCTGGAAATGGGCGTGGGCGCGCTGGCAGGAACGCCGGGCGGCGTCCCTGCTGCCAGGGCCGGGAGCTGCGTCCTCTTGAGAATATTTCTTGCGGCCACGAGCTTGGCGCCGGCCTATGGCGGTCCGGCCTATTCGGTATCCCGATTGGCCTTGGCATTGGCAGGCGCGGGCGCGCAGGTTGGGCTTTGGTCCGCCGATGGCTCTGTGAAGGATACGCCGCTTTTGGCGCAGGACGCGCAGCTGAGGCGGTTGAGCGGACCGGCGGCGGAGGCGCTCGGGTCTTTTGGTCCGCACATCATTCATGACAACGGACTTTGGCTTGGTCACAATCATCGTCTGGCCAAGGCTTCGCGGATTCTGGGATTGCCCCGCCTGGTCAGCACCCGAGGCATGTTGGAACCCTGGGCGCGGCGCCACAAAAAATGGAAAAAGGATCTCGCCTGGCTGGCGTATCAGCGGCGTGATGTCACGGCCGCCGATGGTCTTCACGCCACCGCGGCTCAGGAAGCGGACAACCTGGAACGTCTGGGATTGAGCGTGCCGGTGCACGTGATTCCCAACGGCGTGGATATTCCGGCCGCTGCCAGCGCATCGCCGATGTCGGAGATACGCACCGCTCTTTTCATGGGCCGCCTCTATCCCGTCAAAGGTCTGCCCCTCCTCATCGAGGCTTGGTCCCGCGTCAGCCCGAAAGGCTGGCGGTTGGTGCTGGCCGGACCGGATGAGGCCGGTCATCGCGCCGATCTGGAGGCCCTGATCGCCAGGCATGGCCTGGAACAGGTCATCAGTTTTGCGGGGCCACTCCAAGGCGAAGCGAAGGAGGCCGCGTTGTTTGGCGCGGACCTTTTCATTCTTCCTAGCCATTCCGAAAGCTTTGGCATGGCGATTGCGGAGGCTTTAGCCCATAGGCTTCCTGTTCTCACGACGGTTGCGGCGCCCTGGCCGGCCCTGACCCAGCCAGTTCCCGGCCAGAACTGGCTTGGCCCGGCGATGGGCTGGCGCACGGCCATCTCAGTTGATGGCCTGGCAGAGGGGCTTGCCCAGGCCACGGCTCAGGATGTTTCAATCTTGCGCGCGATGGGCGCGCGGGGCCGTGCCTTCGTGACCGCCGAATTCGGCTGGGATCAGGTGGCCCGGCAATTTCTGGCGACATATGCCGCGATAGTTGCTAAAAGCACCGCGCCTGACGGTCGAACTGGGTAATTTCATTGATAATTCTAGGGCTTAACGCGTTTCACGGCGACTCGTCGGCCGCCCTGGTGCGCGACGGCGTTCTGGTTGCGGCTGTCGAAGAAGAGCGGTTCCGCCGCATCAAGCACTGGGCAGGTTTCCCGTCCCAGTCTATCGCTTATTGCCTGAAAGAGGCAGGGGTTTCGCTGACCGATGTCGACCATATCGCACTGAACCAGGACAGCTCGGTCCATTTCGGTCGCAAGCTTCTTTATCTTCTCCGCAGCCGGCCCGACCCGCGTTTTGTCCTGCAGCGGCTGACGAACCGCAAGAAGCGCTCCGGTGCGCGCGAGCTTCTGGCGGAAGCATTCCCAGGCCAGCAATTCCGCGGCACGCTCCACAATATCGAGCATCATCTCTGCCACCTCTATTCGGCCTACTATGTGTCGCCCTTCAAGGAGGCGGTCGTGCTTTCGGTGGACGGCTTCGGGGATTTCTCCAGCTCGGCCTGGGGCACGGGCACGGGCGCCGACATCAGCATTGATGGGCGGGTCTACTTTCCGCATTCGCTGGGCATCTTCTATCAGGCGCTGACCCAGTATCTGGGGATTCCCCATTACGGCGACGAAAACAAGGTCATGGGCCTGGCGCCTTATGGCAAGCCGACGCAGATCGAGAAGC
>JBBSKJ010000280.1:0-3850 GCA_038256475.1 Micropepsales bacterium
CAATCTCCTTCAGCCGAACATCATGACCCCGGCGGAAAAGGATACCGCCAGCGCTGTCAGCACCGATGCGGCGTGGACCGCCGCGGTGGATGCACTATTCCGCAAGACCCGCGATCCTGCCGGAAACACCGGCACCCGCTTCACCGTCGGCCTTGGCGGCAGCGCCCCCAATTTCACCTTGCCCACCCAGCTCGGCAGCGGGCTTGCGCTCATTTCAAATCCCGCACTGGCGAACCCCTCGCAAATGACCGCCATCACCCATGACGGCTACGTGACCATCGCCGAAAACAACGCCGCCACCCTCGGCGATGCGCCCGTCGCCCTGCACATCGTCAAGCTCGACCGCACGCTGAAATTCCGTGGAGCCGTCGCCCCGATCTATCCGGAAAATGTCTTCGACGAAAAAATCACCCTGCGCCACAGCGGCGACTTTGGCGGTAACGTCGACGATCTGGTCTTTCAATGGTATTACCGCGAGGAGGACGGCACCTCCGCCAATCCGCCCGGCGTGGCCTTCCCAAGTCCTCCAGGCGCTCCGGTTCCAGGCCGCTGGACACTCTTTGGTGAAATCGCAGGCGGCAACGAAATCAGCCTCGCGGGTGCCTCCACCGCGCTGCTTGCAGACAATCTCTTCTTCGCCCGCTGGCGGCACAAAGACGAGCCCGCTGCCGATGCCTCCTACTCCCAGTATGCAGGAGCTGCAAATTCCCGCCCGCCCGCCCTCAGCTCGCCGAGCGTCGCCACCGATGGGGCCTATGTCCCACAACTGGCAGAAGGCTGGGTGAAACGCGTCACAAACTCCGTCAACGCCTTCGACGCCCGCATCCGCGACTTCCGCAATAACTCCGCGCCCTCCACCACCGTCAGCATGCTCCAGCAGGCCGGCGGACGCTGGGAAGGCAACGTTGCATTCAATCCTTCCAAGGACGTAATCGAGAACTACGGCCTCATCGAACTCTATCAAACCGTGCTCAACCGCGCTGCCGACCTCAGCATCAATCTCCAGCCCGGCACTAGCGGCGTGAACACCGCTCTGCTGAATGCTGCCAACCGCATCGCTTCCCTCTATACCCTGTTAGGAAATGAAGCCGCCACTGATGCCCTTGATCCCACCATCGGCTTCGGCACCACCAGCGGCCAATACGGCAACCTCGCCCCCTCCATTTTCGCATTCCAGAACCAAACCAGCAGCCTGCTGGATGAAGAACTCGCCCTGCTGCGCGGTCGTGGTGAAATCGGTGCCCGGCCCGCATACAACCGCTTGATGTGGAACTTTACCAACGGCCAGGGCGAAGCCGCCTATGCCATGAACTACGGCATCACCGACGTCACAAATGATGGATTCCTGGATGCCGGTGACGCCGCCAAACTCTTCCCACAAGGCCATGGCGACGCATGGGGGCACTACACCATGGCCCTGCGCGGCTACGCGGCACTCTTCCGCAATGCAAACTTCGCCTGGGACACCCGCAGCGAGAAATATCAGATCAACGGCATCGTCTTCGATGTGGACTACATGGACGAACGCGCCTTTGCCGAAACCGCCGCCGCTCGCGCCAAAGCCGGCGCGGCCATCGTGGACCTCGTCTATCGCCAGAAATACACAGACAACCCCGCTGGCCAGTGGCAGGGCTATCAGGATACGAACACCGACCGCGCATGGGGCGTTTATGAATCAGCCCAGCGCGCAGGCACCGGCGCCTTCTTCGACTGGGTCACCGCCAATGCCCTGCTGCCCTCTAACGACGATTCCAAAGAAGGCATCACCCGCGTGGACCGCACGACCGTGGGCGCGCTTAAGGAACTCGCCGTTAATGCCACTGCCGTGCAAAGCAAGCTGGACATGGCCGACAATGCTCTCAACCCGCTGGGCCTCGATTCCGAAACCGTGCCTTTCGACATTGACCCGGTCCGCACAGACCGCAACAGCGCGGCTCCGGCCACCCACTTCGAGCAAATCTACGAACGTGCCACAGCGGCCTCAAAGAACGCCCTGAGCGCTTTCAATCATGCAAATCAGTCGAGTCAAATGCTGCGCCGCACCGCCGGCAGTGCCGAACAACTCCGCCAGCAAACCATCGGTCAGGACCGCGACTACCGGAACCGCCTGATCGAAATCCTCGGCACGCCCTATCAGGGCCAGATCGGCTCTGGGAAAGCCTACCCCGCAGGTTACAACGGCCCGGACCTTTTCCTGCACATGTATGTCGATCAGGTCGCTATCAGCGGCACGGCGGGCGAAGCCACCGTGCCCGGAACTCCCGCAGATATGAAAATCAAGCTCGCAGGCTTGTTGAAGCTGGCTTCGGATACATATCCCTTTGTCGCCGGCAACCAGCCCGGCGCCAATTACGCCAAGTCATTCGTTACCGACTGGTTCCCAGCCGACTATCCAACCGCCGTCCAAGAGTTCGGGCAAAGTCCGTTCTATGAATTCACCGTGCCTGTGCGCACCAGCGGCTATGCCTTCAAAGCGCCTGCCGACTGGGGTGTCCGCGCCTCCCCCGGAAAGGTCCAAGCCGCCTTGGCCGAGCTACTCCAGGCGGAATACGATCTCCTCATGGCCACCGAGGGTTACGAGGGCTTCAACGATGACTTCACTCGTAAAATTTAGGTCTTCACCGCCAAGACAGGGCTGGCAGCGGAAGACATCCGTGCGGTGTCCAGAACCAACGCCCAGATCGGATCGCTGAACAGCGTCATCTCCTACACCAGCGGAGCGGCCCGCATCGCGGCGACGGTCAGGGACCTGACCCAAGACTACGCCGCTGGCACTGCTGCGGCCATTCCATCGAGCTTTTCAGACTTCGGGGCACCGTTCAAAGGGGGCATCTTCATTACCTACGCGACGATCGCCGCCATCTCCCGCGCCGGGGAGACCGTGCTCGGGATCATTCAGCAAAACGCAGAGTTGGCAGCAGGGATGAGGGAACTTGAACTGGCTCTGAAGCAAACTGAAATCGGCCACCAAGCCGAAGTGATCGACATGCTCGAAGACCTCGAAGCGCACATCAATACCGAACCTGATTGGCGTCTCGGCATCTTCAAGTCCATGGAGCGCTTCCGCAGCGCCGGAGAGCGCTACCGCGCCGTGCTCCAGGAGGGGCTGCGTCTCGTCGAAGAGCGTGAGGCCTTCAACAAACGCGTTGCCTCCAGCACCACGCAGCAGCGCTATGAAGATTACACCTTCCGCATCGCGCGGAATGACGCACTGACGAAATACCGCAGCACCTTCGATCTCGCGACGCGCTATGCGTGGCTCGCCGGCCGCGCTTATGATTATGAACTCAATCTGCCTGACGGCCATCCCGCAAGCGCCGCGCCGGTCATCTCCGCGATGCTGCGTGCGCGCACACTTGGCCATTTCACCAATGGCGAACCAGTCGCCGGTAGTGGCGGCCTCGCGGATCAACTCGCCGTGTTGGAGACGAACTTCAATGTCTTCAAAGGTCAGCTCGGTTTCAATGCGCCCACCGGCCAGACGGTCACCATTTCGCTGCGCACGGAGTTAGAGCGCATCGGCATGGCCAGCCGCTTGAACGCAGATTGGCGCACCCAGCTTGAGACTTACCGCGTGGCGGACCTCTGGAACTACCGCTACAGTCGGGAAGGGGTGGATTACGGTCGCGTTTTCCGCCGTTTCTGCCGCCCCTTCGCGCCGGAGAGCGCCGGTGCACAACCCGCCTTGGTGATCCCGTTCGGCTCCACCGTGACCTCGGGGCAGAACTGGTTCGGGAAAACCCTGACTGGCGGCGACAACGCCTTCTCCTTCTGGCCTCGTTCGTTGGCACTACGCCACGACGCAAGGTCAGGCACCCGGCGCGGAGCCAGGCTGGAGCGCCGGCACACG
>JBBSKJ010000281.1:0-3839 GCA_038256475.1 Micropepsales bacterium
CGACCGCCCGCTCGTGATCGCTGCCGACGGGGCGGAGCGTCTTCGACTCGAGGACGCGGAGGAGCTTGCCCTGAAGCTCGATCGGGAGGTCGGCGACCTCGTCGAGGAAGAGCGTCCCGCCCTCGGCCGCCCGGAACAGCCCCGGCCGCGCCACCGAGCCGGTGAAGGTGCCGGCGAGCTGACCGAAGAGCTGGCTCTCGGCCAGGCTCTCGGGGATGGCGGCGCAGTTGACCGCCACCAGCGGCCGCGCGGCGCGCGGGCTGGCGGCGTGGAGCGCGCGCGCGACCAGCTCCTTGCCGGTGCCGCTTTCGCCCATGATCATCACGGTGAGATCGGTCTGGGTGAGCCGCGCGATGACGCGATAGATTTCCTGCATCGCCGGCGAGCGCCCGATCAGCGGCAGTTTTTCCTCTGCCGCCCCGATCGCGCCATCCCGCTTGGTCTGCGGACTGGCCAGGGCGCGCATCACCACATTGGTCAGCTCCTTCAGATCAAAGGGCTTGGGCAGATATTCAAAGGCGCCCCGTTCGGCCGCCGTGATGGCGGTGAGCAGCGTGTTCTGCGCGCTCATCACCACGATCGGCAGTTCGGGCCGCATGCGCTTGATGCGCGGGATCAGGTCGAAGCCGCTTTCATCCGGCAGCACCACGTCGGTGATGACCAGATTGCCCTCGCCCGCCGAAACCAGGCGCCATAGCCCCGCCGCGGTGCCGGTGGTGCGCACGTCATAGCCGGCGCGCCCTAGCGCCTGATTCAGCACGGTGCGGATGGCGCTGTCGTCATCGCAGATCAGGACAGTTGCGACCATCAGATGTCCTCCGCCCGCGCCTTGGGCAACAAAACGCGAAACATGGTGCGGCCCGGAACGGAGTCACATTCAATCACCCCGCCATGGTCGCCCACGATTTTCGCCACCAGCGCCAGCCCCAATCCGGAGCCGCGCACCTTGGTGGTGACAAAGGGATCGAAAATGTGCGGCATCAAATCCTGTGGCACGCCCGAGCCATTGTCGCGCACCGTCACTTCCAGCGGCAGCGAGACGCGCTCGCCCGCCAGCCCCGCCCCGAACTTCACCCCGGGGCGGTAGCCGGTGGTCAGCGTGATCTCGCCGCCCGCCTCCGGCAGCGCGTCGGAGGCGTTGCGCACCAGATTAAGGAACACCTGGATCAGCTGGTCACGGTCGCCCGATACCGGCGGCAGCGAGGGATCGAAATTCTCCAGAATGGTGACGCCGCGCGCGAAGCCGGATTCGGCCACCTTGCGCACCCGGTCCAGCACTTCATGGATATTCACCGGATGGCGGGCGAAGGCGCGGGTATCGCCGAAACTTTCCATGCGGTCGATCAGGCCACGGATGCGATCGGACTCCGCGATAATCAGCTGGGTCATTTCGCGCTCGTCCGGCGCCATCGCCTCTTCCAGCAACTGTGCCGCGCCGCGAATGCCGGCCAGCGGATTCTTGATTTCATGCGCCAGCACCGCCGCCATGCCGTGCATCGAGCGAACCGCGCTGCGGGACATCAGCTGGCGGTCCATGCGTTGCGCCAGGCTGCGTTCCTGGAAGGTCAGCAATATGGAGCCTTCGGGATCGGGCACCGGCGTCACCGTCACATCGGCGACGCGCTCGCCGTGACGCGGCGTGGAAAGATCAATGTCGCGCTCGGCCGCCGAGGCGTTGCGCGCGGACGCCTGCTCGACCAGTTGGAAAAGCGGGGAATGCTGGGCCAGCAGGTCGGACAGGGTCTGCTTGCGCAAAATGGTAAGGCCGGTATCGAAAAACTGTTCGGCGGCGGGATTGGCGTAGAGGACTTCCAGTTTGCTGCTTAGCAGCATGATCGGCATGGGCAGCGCGTTGGCAATCGTCCCCGACCCCGTGGGTTCGGAGGGCGCAGTCCGCAGTTTCTGGAGGATGGCCAAGTTGTGCCTATTGTTTAAGCAAGTGAATTCCGTGTCGATAATATAGGCAAGATGGGGCTTGGCAACAAATTATCGCAGTTGCTCACTGTAAATGTTAGGCAGGCTGCGGATCGTTGCCGGAACACCCGATGCCCCGCCTTGCTGTCCTGATCGTTGCCGCCGGAAAGGGTGAGCGCGCCGGGCTGGGCCTGCCCAAACAGTATGAATTGCTGGCCGGGGAACCCATGTTGCGCCGGACCGTCCGGGCTTTTACCGGACTCTTTTCTGAACAAAAATGGGCCGTCCAGGTGGTGATCGGCCATGGCCAGGAGGCGTTGGCGGGCAAGGCGCTTGCCGGTCTGGGCCTCCCCGCCCCGGTGACCGGCGGCGCCACCCGCCAGGAATCAGTGCGCCGCGGGCTTGAAGCGTTGGAGACCGACGCGCCCGACTTTGTCCTGATCCACGATGCCGCCCGCCCGCTGATCTCGCGCAAGGTGATCAATGACGTGGTGAAGGTGCTGGAAAATGGTGCCGACGGGGCGCTGCCGATGGTGGCGGCGTCCGATACGCTGCGGCGGCGCGAAAGCAACGGGCGCTGGAGCCTGGTGCCGCGCGAAAATCTTTATCGCGCCCAGACGCCCCAGGGCTTTGTCTATGCCAAGATCATGGCGGCGCATCGCATCCATGCCGCACAAGACGTGACCGATGACGTCGCACTGGCGGAACTTGCGGGTTTGAAAGTGGAAATGGTCGAAGGCGAAGAGAAGAATATCAAAGTGACCCGCAAGGAAGATTTCGCGCTGGCTGAATCATTCCTGGGTACTGGTGATGTCCGCACGGCTACCGGCTATGACGTGCACAAACTCACCGACGGCGATCACATCTGGCTGTGCGGGTTGAAGGTCCCTCACACACACGGGCTGGAAGGCCATTCCGACGCCGATGTGGGCTTGCATGCCATCACCGACGCGCTGCTGGGCTGCATTGGCGAAGGCGATATCGGCCAGCACTTCCCGCCGACCGACGAACGCTGGCGCGGCGCGGCATCGTGGAAATTTCTCGACCACGCCGCCTCGCTGGTGCGCGAAAAAGGCGGCGTCATCAATCACGTCGATGTCACCTTGATTTGTGAACGGCCCAAGGTCGGGCCGTATCGTGAGGCCATGCGCGCAAAGATCGCCGAGATTCTCAAGATCGAAGTCACCCGCGTCAGCGTGAAGGCGACGACCACCGAAGGCCTAGGCTTCACCGGCCGCCGCGAAGGCATCGCCGCCCAGGCGATCGCCACCGTCAAGCTGTGAGGCCTTCCACCGTCATCGCCTCGGTTTTCGGGATCGGCTATTTCGGAATCGCGCCCGGTACCGTGATGAGTGCGGTGGCGATGCCGCTTGCCTTCCTGATCACGCTGCAGGGCGGCGCCGGCGCGCTGCTGGCCGCCAGCATCGCGGTGTTTGTCATCGGCATTTATGCCTGCGGCGATCATGTCAGCGCCACTGGGCGCGAAGACCCATCCGAATGCGTCATTGACGAGCTGGCGGGGCAATGGCTGGCCTGCGCCTTTGCCGTTGTGCCGATGGGGGGCGACGGCGGCGTCATCTCCCTGCCCGCACTGGCGCTGGCGTTCGTATTCTTCCGGCTGTTCGACATCTGGAAGCCATGGCCGGTCTCCTGGGCCGATCAGAAGCTGGAAGGCGGCCTCGGCGTCATGGCCGACGACATGCTGGCGGGATTGATGGCCGGGCTTGTCGTGACGCTGATCCGTATCGGAGTACCACTGTGATTTTTTCCAGCGAGTTGCGCGCACGCACCTTCACCCTTTTGGGCGAACTGCGCGCCAAGGGCTTCCGCCTAGCCACGGCGGAGAGCTGCACCGGTGGACTGATTGCCGGCCTGTTCACCGAGATCGCGGGCTCGTCCGACGTGTTCGATCGCGGCTTCGTCAC
>JBBSKJ010000282.1:0-3785 GCA_038256475.1 Micropepsales bacterium
GCGCCGGGATTCAATATCGCGGTAGAATTTCAGAATCTGGTCCAGCGTCTCGCAATGTTTGGTCAGCGGATTGACGGTGAGGCCATAGCTTCCAAATTTTTCCAGCATGCCGGAATGGGTCTTGGCCGGCAGTTCGGAAATATCGCCCCAGCTATAGGCGAAGAAATTCAGCGCCCGCGAGGCGGTGATGGAAGGATCGAGCTGGCGCACCGAACCGGCGGCCGAATTGCGCGGATTGGCATAGGTCGGCTTGCCGTCCTTCTCCTGCCGCTTGTTCAGCGCCGCAAAGGCCTTGTGGGTCATATAAACCTCGCCACGCACTTCCAGCACGGCGGGCGGCTTGCCTTTGAGCCTGAGCGGAATGTCGGCAATGGTCCGCAAGTTGGCGGTGATGTCTTCGCCTTCCTGGCCGTCGCCGCGGGTGGCGCCCTGCACCAGCAGGCCATTTTCATAGCGCAGTGAAGCGGACAGGCCGTCGATCTTGGGTTCCGCCGTCACGGCGATGTCGTCGTCTTCCTTCAGGCCCAGGAAGCGCCGCACCCGGCCCAGGAAATCGGCGACATCCTCGTCGCTGAAGGCATTGTCCAGCGACAGCATCGGCTTGCGATGCACAACCTTGTTGAATTTATCCGATGCCTTGGCCCCGACCCGGTGCGACGGGCTGTCGGCCCGCACCAGCAGGGGAAAACGGTCTTCGATCTGCGCATTGCGTTGGCGCAGGGCGTCATACTCGGCGTCGCTGATTTCGGGCGCGTCGGCGCCGTGATAGGCGCGGTCATGGCGGGCGATCTCTTTTGCCAGCCGGTCGAGTTCCTTTGCGGCCTCATCCGAGGACAATTTCTCGACCGACTTGCTGCTCATGCCCGCTTGCGCTGTTTCTTCACGGGGCCGGAGGCTTCCGCCATCAGCCGCCTGGCGGCGGCGCGGGCTTCCTCGGTGACATTGGCGCCCGACAGCATGCGGGCGATTTCTTCCAGCCGCTGGCTGTCATCCAGCAGTTCGATCTTCGTCTTATCTTTCGCGCGGCTGATGCGGAAGTGCCGCGCGGCACGGGCCGCGACCTGCGGCGAATGGGTGACCAGCAGCACTTGCGTCGTTTCGGCCAGGCGCTGCAACCGCTCGCCCACCGCATCGGCCACCGCCCCGCCGACGCCGCGGTCGACTTCGTCGAACACCATGGCGGCAGGCGACGACATCTGCGCCAGCGCCACTTTCAGGGCCAGCGAAAAACGCGCCAGCTCGCCACCGGACGCGATCTTGGCCAGACCGCCAAAGGCCGCGCCTTCCACCGTCGCGACTTCAAAAGCGATGCGCTCCAGGCCGGTGGCCGTGCCCTTGTCATCTTCCAGCTTTTCCAGCGCGACGCGGAATTTGGCATGGCCAAGCTTCAGCGGCGTCAGCTCGCCGGCCACCGCGCTTTCGAGCTTCTTCGCCGCGCCTTCTCGGGATTTCGATAATTTTCGCGCCGCCGTCAGATAGGCGTCGCGGGTGGCCGTGACTTTCGCCTCCGCCTTCTTGATCTGGCCACCGCCCGCGCTCAGCGCCTCCTGCTTGGCGGCATACTCGTCGCGCAACATGGGCAACTGGTCCGGCAGCACGCCGTATTTGCGTGCCAGGGCGCGCAGGGCGAACAGCCGCTCCTCCTTGCGCTCCAGCGCATTGGTGTCGGTATCCAGCCGCGATTGCAGCGATTGCAGTTCCTGTCGCGCTTCCTCGGCAAGCGCATAGGCCTGTTCCAGCGCGGTTTCGGCCGGGGCGGCGATTTTGCGCGCCTCCTCGTTCATGCGGCTGAGCTTCTTCATCGCCTGGGCCAGGCCGGTCTGCGCCCCACGGTCGCCCTGCAGCGACTCCAGCGCGCTACTCACATCCTCGACGATCCGCGCCGCGTTCATGCCCAAGGCGCGTTCCGCCGCCAGGCGTTCTTCCTCGCCCTCTTGCGGCGCGAAGTCACTCAGTTCCATCGCCGCTGCACGCACGAATTCGGCCTCGGCCTGGGCGCGGGCGGCCAGCGCCTGCAAGTCTTCCAGCGCCGTGCGCGCCGCAGACCATTCGCCATAGAGCGCCGCCACGGTCTGGGCGTCGCCATTCAACGCGCCGAAGCCGTCCAGCAAGACGCGGTGGGTGGCGGTGTCGAACAGGCCCCGATCATCCTGCTGGCCATGCACTTCCAGCAGCGCCGCTCCCAGGTCTTTCAAAAGCCCCACGCCCACCGCTTCGTCATTGATGAAGGCGCGGCTGCGTCCGTCGCTGCTCAGGGTTCGGCGCAGCACGATCTCGTCACCGCACGCCATGTCCTGGCTTTCCAGCAGCGCGCGGGCCGCATGGTTCTTGCCCGGCTCGAAGATGGCGGTGGCGGAACCTTGGGCAGCGCCGGCCCGCACGCTGGCGCGGCCACGGCCCCCGACAGCGAGCCCCAGGGAATCCAAAAGAATGGACTTGCCCGCCCCGGTCTCGCCGGTCAGCACATTCAGGCCGGGCGCGAATTCCAGCGCCGCCTGTTCGATCAGGACGATGTCGCGGATGGTCAGGGCTGACAGCACGGGCGCCCCTTTGCGCAGAATCAGAGAATCTTCCGGAAAGCCTGACTGATCCAGGAGCCCCTGTCTTCCATCGGCTTCAGGTTACGCCCACGCAGGATGTTGTAGGCCGACTGGTACCAGCCGGAACCCGGGTAATTGCGGCCCAGCACGGCGGCGGCGGTCTGCGCCTCGCTGTTCAGGCCCAGGCTGTAATAGGCCTCGGTCAGGCGTTGCAGCGCCTCGGCGATCTGGGGGGTGGACTGATACTGGTCCACCACGGTGCGGAAGCGGTTGATGGCGCCGATATAATCGCCGCGGTTCAGGTAATAGCGGCCCACCGCCATTTCCTTGCCCGCCAGATGGTCGTTGGTCAGGTCGATCTTCAGCGTGGCGTCGCGGGCATATTCGGTGTCGGGGAACCGCTGCACCACGTCCTGCAGCGCCACCAGCGCGCCCTCGGTATTGGACTGGTCGCGGCCGACATCCACGATCTGCTCATAGAGCGAAATCGCCTTGATGTAGAAGGCATAGGCCACTTCGCGGCTGCCCGGATGCAGCGCGATGTAATTGTCGGCGGTGGAAATGGCGGCGGGATAGGCGTTGGCCTGATACGAGCAGAAGGCGCTGATCAGCATCGCCCGGCGGGCCCAGACCGAATAGGGATGCTGGCGGTCGACTTCGTTGAACTGCTGGGCGCAGCCTTCCCAGTTCTGCATGTTGATCATGCGCCAGCCATCGGCATAGATCGCCTCGACGCTGCGTTCCTGGTAGCTGGCGGCGTCCTTGTTGACGTTGTTGCTTTCATTGTCGCTGTCGAAGATCGAGCAGCCGCCAACCAGGGTCAGTGTCAGGCCCAAAAGCGCGGCGCGCAGAGAAGCGGAAGATCGAAACGGCATCACGAGTCCTTTTGCGCGAAAATCACGTTAAATCAATGGTTTAACGGCAGACCAACGGCGGCTTCGCGTCTTACGGCCTTTATATACCGCGCCCGCCCCGATTCAGGAAAGTGTCCTGTTTGTCACCGGAACTTGTCAGGCGGCAACACGCCGGTAGTTGGCGGGGTCGGAAAACAGCGCCCGCAGCAGGGCATTGTTGGTGGCATGGCCGGATTTCTTGCCTTCAAAGCGGGCGATCAGCGGGGCGCCCGCCAGCGCCATGTCGCCGATGGCGTCCAGGATCTTGTGGCGGACGAACTCGTCGGCAAAGCGCTGGGTTTGCCGGTTGACCACGCCGCCCGCATCCAGCGCCAGGGTATTGGCCAGCGAC
>JBBSKJ010000283.1:0-3776 GCA_038256475.1 Micropepsales bacterium
CGTGACCACGATGGGCCGGTTGATCAGGATGGGATGCGCCATCATGAAATCGAGCAACTGCGCGTCGGTCCATTTGGGATCGTCAAGACCGAGTTCCTGATAGGGCGTGCCTTTTTCGCGCAGCAACTGGCGCGGCGTGATTGCCATGCGCGTGATCAGGTCGGCCAGTTCGGCGCGGCTGGGCGGCGACTTGATATATTCGATGACGCGCGGTTCGGCCCCCGAATTGCGAATCATCGCCAGCGTGTTGCGCGACGTGCCGCAGTCAGGATTGTGATAAATCGTGATCATGCGCCCAGCTTCCCGATTTCATTCATGCGATTCTGCAGCGACATGCGGTCCAGCGCGGCGTGTTTCAGATTGGCAAAGGCGCCGATCCGGTTGGTGAGCATCCGGTACGTGTCGGCAAAGGCGAGGGCGATTTCGACCTCGGTCCCTTCCATAGCGGCAGGGTCGGGCAGGCCCCAATGCGCCGTCATGGGCTGGCCCGGCCAGGCGGGGCAGACTTCGCCCGCCGCATTGTCGCAAACGGTGATGACGAAATCGAGCTTCGGCGCGCCGGGTTTGGCGAACTCGTCCCAGGACTTGGAACGAAATACGCTGGTGTCATGGCCCAACTTGTCCAGCAGCCTGATGGCATGCGGATTCACCGTGCCGTTGGGCTGCGAACCGGCGGAATAGGCCCGGAAGCGGTCTTCCCCCACCTTGTTCATGATTGCCTCCGCCAGAATGGAACGCGCCGAGTTTCCGGTGCAGAGGAACAGGATGTTGAAATGGTCGTCAGGCATTGCTTCTCCTAGGGGCAGCAGGCTGCGCGATTTGCGATTTGCGCCAGCGGCGCGCAAATGGTGGCGTTGCCGCTGCAGCAATCCTCCATCAGAAAGCCCAGCAGCTTGCTCATTTGGGCGAAGTCCGCCGAATAGATGATGGAACGGCCTTCGCGGCGCGAAACCACCAGCCCTGCATTGCTGAGAACGGTCAGGCTTGCCGACAGGGTGTTGGGGAGCATGTCGAGCTTGCGCGCGATCACCCCCGCCGCCACGCCATCGGTGCCCGCGCGGACCAGCAACTTGAAAATCGACAGGCGCCCCTCATGCGCCAGGGCGGACAGGGCATCCACGGCGGTGGCAGTTTTCATCGTTGCCATGGCATCAACCTCCGGATTCTCTGCGACGATTCGGTGGGGATTCGATAAAAGAATTCTATATTTCACGTATTATAGAAATAATAAGTTGGGGTCAAGGGTTACCCGTGGCCCCGCCGGAATGTCCACAGGCAGAGTGTATCCGGAACGTGGATTCGGCCGCATCCTCTAGGGCTGTCACGCAAACGTCACGAAATCATCATGATACTGTAGCCACCCCCTGCGATCCCGCTCCCGCGCGAACTGCGCGGATCACAAAGGGACTGGGGTATGAAAATAAGGACACGGGTTCTGATGGCAGGCGTTGCGGCCATCGCCTTAACCGCTTCGGGGGCTTTCGCCGCTGAAACCAGGAAGGGCGTCAAGGCGCAAGTGCCGGTACGGCCGAATCTGGTGCTGGTGCAGAATGTAACGCAGCCGCCAGCCAACGCTTCTTCGACCAGCGACCTGGCGATGCGCGTTCAAGCGCTGGAAGATGCGCTGGCCGCCCGCGACGAACGCGGCCGTGCCGACCGCACCCGCCTTTCCACCCTGGAACAGCAGTATCAGTACGCCAACCTGCTCTATGACAATGGCCGTCCGACCTTCCAGACCGGTGACGGCCGTTTCACCATGTCGCTGCGCACCCGCTTCCAGACCGACTTTGCCGGTTTTTCCCAGGACCAGCAGCCCGCCTCTTTCGGAGGGCCGCGCGATCTGGCGAGCGGCATGGGTGTGCGCCGCGCCTATCTGGGCGTCGAAGGCAAGGCCTATAGCGATTTCGCCTATGAGTTCCGCATCAATGTCGGCGGCAGTGGCGTTGAAGGCATCGAACTTTCCAAGGCCGTGGTCCATTACATCGGAATTCCCAACTGGCATTTCAGCCTGGGCATTATCGAGCCCGCCTTCCAGCTCGAAGGCACGACCTCGTCGGGCAACCTGATGTTCCTGGAACGCCCCGAGATCGTGAATATCGGCGCTGACATTTTCGGCGGCAATGATGCGCGCCGCGGCGCCGAAATCGGCTGGGCCAAGCCCGACGTGTTCTGGGCCGGCGATGCGGTCAACGCCACGATTTATTTCACCGGCGGAAAATCTCACTCGCAGCTGGGCCACGGCAATGGCGGCGACGAGCAGGCACAGCTGCTGTTCCGCCTGGGCAACCGCGTCTGGTCCGACGGTCCCTCCAACCTGGCCTGGGGCATGAGCATCGCGCATGTCTTCAACAGCGGTACCAACGCCGGCGGTGGCGCGCCGACCATCAACCTTCAGGATCGCCCGCAGATTCGCGTCGACGGCACCCGCCTGATTTCGACCGGCGCCATCAATGCCCAGACCGCCGACATGATCGCCTTCGACTTGGCCGGCAATTACGAGAACTTCTTCCTGGGCGGCGAGTGGGCCCAGTTCACCCTGGACCGCCGCTGCGGCAACGCCACCACGACCTTCAACGGCGGCGTCTGCGCGGGTCAGCCGTTTCGCGCGATCGCCGACAATCCCACCTTCCAGGGCTGGTATGTCGAGGGCTCCTGGATCCTGACCGGCGAAAGCAAGCCCTACACCGTCGCGGCGCTCAACAACGAGATCGGCGGCTTCCAGCAGCCGGTGCCATCGCGTCCCTTTTCGCTCAATGGCGACAGCTGGGGCGCCTGGGAACTGGCGGCGCGCTTCAGCGACATCGACCTGGACTGGAATCCCCGCAGGACCGCCAGCGCGACTCAGCTGGCCGGCATTGTGGGCGGGCGCCAGCGGATTCTGGACATCGGCGTCAACTGGTACATGAACCGCAACGTGAAGCTGCAGGTGCACAACAGCTTCGTCAGCGTCGACAAGGGCACCGCCCCGATCCCCAACCGTGACAGCCAGGACCTCAACATCGTTGGCGTCCGCCTGCAATTCTCGAATTAACCTGAAACGGGAGCACGGCTCCCAATGGAGAAGACACAATGAGAAAAACCTACAAGGCCCTGGTGGGCGCCATCGCAAGTCTCACCATGCTGGCCACCGCGGCCAGCGCGGTGAACATCACCGGTGCCGGTTCGAGTTTCGTGTTTCCGATTGCCGCGAAATGGGCGGCGGCCTACAGAGGCATCGCGGGCGATCAGGTGAACTATGCCTCGATCGGTTCGGGCGGCGGCATCGCCCAGATCAAGGCCAAGACCGTGACCTTCGGCGCCACCGACAAGCCCTTGACCTCCAAGGAACTTAATCAGTTCGGCCTGGTCCAGTTTCCGCTGGTGATCGGCGCGGTCGTGCCGGTCGTCAATGTGCCGGGCATCGCCCCGGGGCAGCTCACGCTGGATGGCGCGACGCTCGCCAATATCTTCATGGGCAAAGTCGCGCGCTGGAACGATCCTGCGATCGTCAAGCTGAATCCGGGCGTGAATCTCCCCAACCGCGCCATCACCGTGGTGCATCGCTCGGACGGCTCGGGCACGACCTTCCAGTTCGCCACCTATCTGAGCCGCATGAGCCCGGAGTGGCGCGCGGATATTGGCGCGGACACCGCGATCGACTGGCCCACCGGCATCGGCGCCAAGGGCAATGAAGGCGTCGCCGGCAATGTGGCGCAGATCGGCGGTTCGATCGGCTATGTCGAATATGCCTATGCCAAGCAGAACCGCCTGTCGCATGTGAAACTGATCAACCGCGC
>JBBSKJ010000284.1:0-3758 GCA_038256475.1 Micropepsales bacterium
ACACCGCCTGGGAATGTTCGATGGCGCGTCAATGGATGACGCCCGGCGAATATCGCGAAGTGGTGCAGATCGGCGCAGTGAGGCTGAACGCTGACAGTTTCGCGGAAGTGGACGCTTTCGATGTTCTGGTGCGTCCGCGCATCAACCCAACCCTCTCCGCCTATTTCCAGAACCTCACCGGCATCACCCAGGAGGCTGTGACGCGCGAAGGCGTTGATTTTTGCGAGGCCTATGCGCGCTTCCTGGATTTCGCGGGAGCCGGCCCCATCGCGGCCTTCGGCCGCGACGAACAGGTGTTGCTCGACAATCTGCGACTCTACGGTGTCGAGGGCACGCGGCCGTTGCCGGTGTTTTACAATCTGCGCGGCTGGTTTGCGGTGCAGGGGCTGGACCCGCGAGGCCTGCTTTCCTGCGACATCGCCCCGGCGCTGGGCGTGCCCTTCGTCGGCCATACCCATAATGCGCTGAATGATGCGCGCAGTCTTGCCGCCGGAATGGCGGCGATGGCCGCGCGCGGCGGCGTGCGCATCCGACCGGCGGCCTGATGTCGGAAGCCGACAGGTTGATCCAGCTGCTGGATCTCAAGCCGCACCCCGAAGGCGGCTATTTCCGCGAAACGTTCAGAGATGGCGGCGATGGCCGCGCCCATTCCACCGCGATCTATTTCCTGCTGAAGGTGGGCGAAGCATCACGCTGGCACCGGGTGGATGCCGCCGAGGTCTGGCACTTTTATCGCGGCGCGCCGCTGGAACTGAAAATCGACACAGACACCTATATTCTGGGGCCGGACATAGCTGCGGCCCAGGTGCCGCAGCTCGTGGTGCCGCCGGGTGCGTGGCAGGCGGCCAGGAGTCTGGGCGATTACACGCTGGTGGGCTGCACGGTTGCTCCGGGCTTTGAATTTTCAAAATTCGAGATGGCGCCCGACGGGTTCGCGCCGTAATTCGCGCTGTATTGCAGCGCACACGCTGACAATTTATCGATTTGCCGTTGACGCCGCCCGCGTCGCCCGCGCATCGTTCGCGCAACAAATCTCCATAAATGCTGCAAGGGAAAGACGTTCATGAAAAAACTGTATCTCGCTGGCCTGGTGCTGGGCCTGATGACCACCGCCGCGCTGGGGCAGGCTAACCGGCTGGCGATCCAGAGCGAACCGGCGCGGGACGGCACGCCGGCCTGGAAACTGACGTCATCCTTTCCCGACCCGGGTGGCAATACCTTGGTGGAAGCCGACGGCACGGTGAATGTGATCCCGCGCGAACAGCGCAGCCGCCGGGCGTTGCCGGCCGGTTACGTCGCCACGCCTGGCTGCAAGGGCTCGCCGATCTGTGGGCGCGAAGGCAGCTATGCCCGCAACCAGCTGGCGCGGGTCGTCTATGATCAAAATCTTGGCTACACCTTCTCCTACCCGTATTTCCTGCCCAAGGGTTTCGGCGGCGTTCCGGCCGTGGCAATCGATTCCAAGGGCAATCTTTGGGTCTTCAAGCGTTCGCCCGCCGGCGTCTCGCAGGTTCTCAAATATGACGCCAATTACAAGCTGATCCTGGAAGTGCCCGAAAGCGTGGTCGGCTTCCATGAAAAGGCGCATGGCATGGCGGTTGATGCCCAGGACAATGTCTGGATCAGCGATGCCGGCCAGGCGACGGTCAAGAAGCTGTCGCCAGAGGGCAAACTGCTGCTGACGATCGGCGAGCGGGGCAAGCGTGGTGACTGGATCGAGGAAAAGGGCCAACGCCTGCTCTGGCAGCCGGTGATGATGGCTTTCGGTCCCAAGGGCGAAGTCTATATCGGCATGGGCCATGCCAATGAGAGCCCCAACGATGTCGACAGCCCCGATCCGGCGAACAAGTTTGGCGTGGCGCGTGTCCTGCAGGTCACGTCGGACGGCAAGTTCGTGCGCCAGTGGTTCGGCAATGAAGTGGGCCAGGGCAAGTTCAACGACGTGCACGGCCTGGCGGTGGATCCCACCAATGGCGATGTCTGGGTCGGCGACCGCGAACAGTATCGCATCGTCGTCTATACGGCCGACGGCCGCTTCAAGAAGACGCTGCAGACCAAGAACCTGGTCTGCGCCCTGCATTTCGATCGCGAGGGCAATCCCTGGATGGGCTCGGGCCAGGACGGCCAGTTCCTCAAGCTCAACCGTGACGGCAAGGTGCTGGGCGCGGTGGGCAACGGCATGGGCATCGGTCACGGTCAGTTCATCGAGGCCAGCTATTGGGTGTTCGACAAGAACAACAACCTGATCGCCGGCGACACCAGCGTCGGCCGCGTCACGGTGATGACCAAGAAGTAGTCGTCAAAGGCATGCAAAAACGGCGCTCCGCGAGGGGCGCCGTTTTTATTTGGCTACTGCAGTAACCGTTTTCTGGCCAGATGCGCCGTGTAAGCGATGATCGCCAGAAGCAGCGCAAAGCCCAGGACGATCGGTAAAGCCCCGCCCACTACCGCAACGAACCCTTTGGCGATGATGTGCCAGATCGTCAGGGCGATATTGATGGCCAGAGATGCCGCAAAGAAAGTCAGCGCTGCTTTGCGCAAGCGAAAAAGACTTACGGCGCCAAGAATATTGCAAAACCCAATAATCGCAGTAGCCGCAAAATCGAGCGGGGCCATGCTGCCGACATAACCCGCCTGGGCCGCATCAAGCGGAATCTGGTTTGAGAGAACGGAATAGAGACCGAACATCACGAATGGAATCGAGATCGCGAAATAGACCGTGATGATCCAAACCCCGATTGGGCGCTTGCGCGTTTGCAGTTTCGCCATTCCATCCCCCATTTTGGCGGAATGATTGCCTTACTTCATAAGGCCGGCAAGAGGGATGTTTATTTTGCGGCGATGTCCTTGGCGGAGATCGCCATCAGCCGGCCCAGCTCCTGCTGAATCGCCAGGGAGGAGGCATGGCCATGATGGCCTTCGCCGGGCACAAAGCTGACCAGCAGCGTCTGTCCCACGATGCTGACGGTGGGCTTGCCGCCTTCCGCCAGCTTCACGCTGTTGATGCGTTTGATCAGGGCCTGACGGCTGGGGGGGGCGCTTGCCAGGAAACGTTCAATCCCCAAGCCCGCATTGACCAGCGCGTCAAAGGCGCGGCCGCGGGTTTCCGGATTGGATTCCAGCACCGACGGATCGGCGGAGAATTTCAGGGTCACTTTCTGCGTATAGGCCAGGTGCGCGGCTTCGTCGCTCAGGGCCGCCCGCAATTCGGCCAGCGAAACCGCCAGCACCGGCAGCGGCGGCGCCTCGCTTTGGCGGGTGGCTGGCACACCGCCCGGACTGGCAAGCGTGTACAGCGTCAGCCCGCCCCATACCGAAACCCTCAGCGCGGTGGCGCCGGTGTCGTATTTCAGCAGCTTGGTGCCCAGCGAGCCGCGATCCATGGTGAGCACAAAACTCTCGGAGGTGCCGGAAAAGCGCAGCAGAAACTTGCCGCCGGGATAGCGATGCAGAATAAAGCTGTCTTTTTCGCCGCTGCTATAGACGCCCGGCTGGACAGCACTCAGCCGATCCGCCGCGAGCCGCGACGCCATGGAGGGCGGCACGCCGGGCGCGGGATCGGGCTGCGCCAAGGCGGGGCTCGCCAGCAGGACTGCAATCAATACAAGGACTGGTCTCACGCGCACTCTCATGGCGGTTGCTTCCGCCTGGACTGACGGCTGCCCGCCAGACCCCCTTCATTGCTCACACCATGGCAGGGCTTTTGGGCATTTTTAAGCCGTCTTGCGCGCATTTGGCCGCCCATGCGGCCCCGGCGC
>JBBSKJ010000285.1:0-3752 GCA_038256475.1 Micropepsales bacterium
GAGCGCGGCGCTGCCGGCGCCTTTGAGAAGAGTTCTGCGATTGCTGTTGAACGCGTCTGTCATGGTCTTTCGCTCCGGTTCGTGGATTTCAATATCGGTAGGCGGCCTGCAGCCAGAAGATCGATTTGTCGGAAAACCCGCCGAACGGCACGCCCGCGCCGCTGTAGGCAGCGTATTTGGCCAGCAACGATACGTTAATATCGACAGCCAGTTCGGCGCTGACATTCCATTCGCTGCCGATCCCCGCGCCCAGACTGTCGGTGGTGTAATCGTGCCAGGTCACGATGCCGGTCAGGCCTTTCATCTCGATGAAGTCCGCGGGCAGCATGTAGCTGGCCCGGACATACAGGTCCTTGATGCCGTTGGTGGGGGTGACCAGGAACATGTCGGCCCAGCCATTGAAGGCGTGCAGGGTGGCGAGCGGAGTGGCGAAACCGATCGTGCCATTGCCTTCCAGCACCTCAAAGCCGACCAGCCCGGTAAACCCCGCATAGCTTAGGCTGCCTTCGCCCAGCCAGTAGTTCAGCTGCAGCGCCACCGGCGTGTTCGCATAGTTGGTCTGGTGCGCGTATTCACCGGTCAGCTTGCCGGTAATCTCTTCGCCGAGCGGAAAGGTATAGTCAGCCCGCCCGCCATAGGTTGCGGTGTCAAGCCGGGCAACCGCCAGTTGCTGCGCCGGCGCCGTGGCATAGGACGGCGCCGCGAAATCCAGCAAGAAGACATAGGCTTCCAGCCGGAGGCCGCTGAAGCCGAGATATACGGCATCCATCACATGGCTGTCGCTTTTGAGATAGTTCGCCTGCCCGGTCGCCGCCGCTGCGGTCGTGGACGGCACCGCAATCGCCGGCCCGCCGACGCGGTTCACCCTGTGCAGATAGGCGTAGCTGAAGGTCAGGTCCTCGATCGAGGTGTTCACCGCCGAAAGCGCATCATAGGTCTGCTCATGCTGGCGCCAGCCGACATTGCCGACAAAACGCTGGTTGCCGATCAGGAGACGCTGGCGGCCCAGAGTGAATTTGGTGTCGAAGTCGGAGGCATAGGTAAGCTGCAACCGATTCAGCGCTGTCATCTTCGGGTCCAGGATGACCGGATAGGAAGCCTTGCCGTTGCGGGTGCTGTTGTATGTGGCGCCACCGACCGTCCAGATCTGATCGAAATCGAAAGCCAGCTGCAGGCTGTTCCAGTAACCGGTCTCGTAGCCCAGGCGGGCGCGCACGGTCGTGCCGTTCGCTTCCAGGACTCGGCTGGCATCGTCCACCGTTTCATAGCGCGCACGCAGGTCAATAACCGCCCGGCCCTGCGCGATGGCAGACGAAAGCGGCAATTCGGCATAGGCCGCGCCGGAACAAAGGAAGGCCATGGCCCCAACCGCCCGCGCGGCACTCTGCCTGGAAATAAATTGCATTAAAAACCCCTTCTTTCAGCATCGGCTGACGCAATAAAGGGCGCCTGACCAACAACTAATCGCTGACCAGACGCTAATAGAAGCCGACAAGTTTGAATCCCGCCACGATCAGAACTAGGCCCAATGCTTTCAGAACCCCCGTCGTGCTGAGCCGACCTGTGCCATGGGCCGTGCCTATCACTGCGCCCGCCAAGACGGCGCCGAGATAGACAGGAAGTTCGGACGGCAGAGCGCGAACAGAAGTGATGTTTCCAAGCAGCCCCGCCAGGGACACGAACCAGATAAACAGAGCTGCTACGCCAGAGGCGATCCGCACCTGCGACCAGCCCAGAACCAGCAACAGCGGCGAAAGAAAGATGCCGCCGCCCGTGCCCGTGAGGCCGGAGAGAAGGCCAATAGCGCCGCCGCATACCACCGCCAAAAGGATCGGCGGGTCGCGCACTTCTGGCGCGGTGGGAAACAGTTTCGGCCAAAGAAAACGAGCCGCGGCAATGAAAAGGATGATGCCGACCACGGGACGATAGATATGAGTCGGCAGGACCATCGCGCCCCCCACAAAACCCATGGGAATCGCGCCGATCAAGAATGGCCACAACACACGCCAGCGAAACAGGCCTGCCCGCCAGAACCGCCATACCGTGAAACTGGAAACAACAATGTTGAGCACAAGCGCAGTGGGCCGCATGACGTCTGGTGCGACGCCGAACAGGCTCATCAGCGCCAGATAGCCGGAAGCGCCGGCATGTCCCACTGTCGTATACAGCGCAGCCACAAGGAACATGCAGACCGCGAGCAGCATGTCCGAGACCGTCATTCGCCCTCCAGGCGAATGACGTCGACCAGCGCGCCTTGCGCCAGAGCCGGCATGTCTGGTGGCAGGCGGATCAGCGCATTGGCAGCCGCAAAGATGGATATCAGCGAGGAATCCTGGTCCTCGAATGATCTTGCCCGCAAACGACCCTCGCCATCCACATCCAGAAACGCACGAAGATAATGTTCACGCGGCCCATTGGCTGGCAGAGCGTGCATCAGGTGTGCGCGGCACGTTGATGTACATGCTTGCGGATCGCGGCCCAGCATCGCCTCAATGAGGGGCCGCAGGAACAGATAGGCGCAGACCAGGGCGGAGGCGGGGTTTCCCGGCAGGCCGAGTACGGGCCCTTGCGGCGCGTTGCCGAACCATGTCGGCTTGCCGGGGCGTATCGAGATCTTTTCCACGGCAAGTTCAAGCCCCAGACGCATCAGCGCAGGGCGCGCATGGTCGTGATCGCCAACCGAAGCGCCACCGATCACTACCAGCAGATCGCTATCGCGCAAGCCCTGTTCCGCCGCGCGGGCGATGGCCCCATATCGTCGCGTTCCACGCCCAGCCGCTGGGCAACGCCGCCCCAGGACTGAACAAGCCCAGCGATACCATAGGTGGCAGAATCGAAAATCTGGTAGGGCCCTGGCGTCTCACCTGGCGCGGCCAGTTCGTCGCCGCTGCTGAGAATCGCCACACGCGGGGAGCGCATCACCGCCAAGTTCGCCGCGCCGGTCGCCGCCGCCAGGGACACCGCCACGCCATCGAGCTTGCGGCCCGGCGGCAGCAAAACCTGTCCAGCGGAAAAATCTCCGCCACGTGGACGAATGTTCTTGCCTCCTTTGACGGCGGGTACGGTCACGGCGTCACCGTCGCGGCAGACATCTTCCTGGATGACGACAGTATCAGCGCCTTCGGGCATCGCCGCGCCTGTGGAGATGCGGATGGCAGCACCGGACTCGCAGCGCCCCTCATATCCGCGCCCGGCGGACGACTCGCCACAGACCCGCAAGATGCCCGGTGTATCGACGCTGCGCAGCGCATAGCCATCCATCGCCGAGACCGCGAAGGGCGGCTGGTCACGACTGGCAATGATCGCTTCCGACAGAACCCGGTTTAGCGCTGCGCTCAAAGGCACGTGCTCCGCCGCCAAGGGTTTCACGGCTGCAAGCATCGCCGCACGCGCTTCAGCAATACCCGTCAGATGCGCTTTTTTCGAACCAGGCATATTATCCTTGGGTGACACGGTTATTGGCTCTCTAGCGCACGCGATAGTCGCCCGACGCGCCGCCGCTTTTTTCCAGCAGAGTTATACTGTCGATCACCATGGCGCGATCCAAAGCCTTGAGCATGTCGTAGATGGTGAGACAGGCGACGGCGACCGCTGTCAGAGCCTCCATTTCCACGCCGGTCTGTCCCGTGGTTTTTGCGCACGCCGTCACCATCAATGCGCCGACGGCCTCATCGGCATTGATCTCCACGGTCACGCTGCTGAGCGCGATCTGGTGGCAGAGCGGGATCAATTCCGCGGTGCGCTTTGCCGCC
>JBBSKJ010000286.1:0-3720 GCA_038256475.1 Micropepsales bacterium
ATGCCCTTGACCGGGTCGCCAGCCGCGCTGGCCGCCAAGGTGGTGGCCGCCAGCAACGCCAGGTCGACGAAACTTTTCGCAAGCATAGAATGAGCCTTTTCTTAAGGTGTGCCCCGTCGGGGCGTCTCCATATCCGATCCTGACGGCGAAAACAGCAGATTTTTTGTCGGAACAGGCTTTTGGGGGATTTTCAGGCGTTGACGAGCTCGACCTGGACCACGTCGGTCCGGGCCACCTCAAAGGTGGCAGCGCAGATTCCCAGGTAAAACTCCCAGTTCCGCAGGAACTGCTGGTCATGGCCCAGAGCCTTGATGGCGCTCTCCTGGCTCTGCATCCGCACCAGCCACTCGCGCAGGGTGCGGGCATAGTCCTTGCCGAAACCGAAGGCCCCCGCGAATTTGAGCCCCGCTTTTTCGGCTTCCTCGCGGAAACGCGCCAGCGAGGGCAGCATGCCGCCGGGAAAGACATAGTGGCGGACAAAGTCGCTGCGAGTGCGATAGCCGGCGAACAATTCGTCCCGGATGGTGATGGTCTGGATGACGGCCCGGCCGCCCCGCTTCAGGCGCTGCGCCACGGTGGCGAAATAAGCGGGCCAGTAATGCTCGCCGACCGCCTCGAACATCTCGATGGAGACGATATTGTCGAAGGTGCCGGTCGACAGGCGATAGTCCTCCAGCTTGATGTCGGCGGCGCCGTTCAGCCTTGCGGTGGCGAACTTGTGCTGGGCCGGCGAGATGGTCAGGCCGGTGACATTGTGATTGTCGGCCGCCGCACGCTCGGCGAAGCCGCCCCAGCCGCAGCCGATTTCCAGCACGCTGGCTTTTGGGGAATCGAACTTGGACAGGATGCGCTCATACTTGTTCTGCTGGGCGCGGTAGAGGTCCGGCGCGCCGTTATAAAGCGCCGAGGAATAGGTCATGCTGGGATCCAGCCACAGCGAGTAGAAGTCGTTGCCGACGTCGTAATGGTCCTTGATGTTGCGGGCCGAGCCGGAAATGGAATTGCGCCGCACCAGGGCATTGTGGACCACAAAGCCGAGGCGGTTGATCCAGTTGCCGTCCGAAAAATTGTCGAAATGGTCCAGGTTGAGCAGGAACAGCGCGACCAGATTCTCGACACTGTCGGTGTCCCAACTGCCCGCGATATACTCCTCACCCAGCCCGATATCGCCGCGCGCCATGATCCGGCGCAGCACATCCCATTCGTGGATGTGAAAGCGCGCCGCAGGGCCCGGATTGGCGCCGCGGCAGATGGTTACCTCGCCATTGGGGGCGATGAATTCCAGCGTGCCATATTCCAGCGCGCCGATCGCTTTGCGCCAGCTTTTCTCGATATAGGAGGCGGGTATCAGGGCCATCAACATTTCTCAGCAATGAAAGACGGGCCAAGATTAAGCGTCAACGGCGCTCAAAACAATTCTGCCGGGACCGGATCGGCGGGTGGAAAAGCCGGAAGGGTCCATTTTTGCTGCGCCGCATTGCCTCGGGGGGCCGCGGTCGTACTGGCCTCCCAGGGAATGACAGCGCCCAACGCCTTGGCGACCGTGACCGCGCTGGCCAGTCCGTCTTCGTGAAAGCCGTGGCCCAGATGAGCCCCGGCAAACCAGGTGCCCCGGCGGCCTTGTAACGCCGCGATCTTCGGCTGGGCGGCGATGGCGGCGGTATCGAACAGCGGATGGTCGAACTGGGCGGTATCGAAAATCAGCTCTTGCGGAATCTCGCGCTTGGGATTGAGGCTGACAAAAAGCGGGCGGCTTTCGTCGATGCCCTGCAAGCGGTTCATCCAATAGGTCACGGTGATCTTGGGATGCAGAAATTCCCCATCGGAGGTGTAAACCCAGCTGGCCCAGCAGCGTCGCTGGCGCGGCATCACGCTGGTGTCGCGGTGCAGGATGGCAGTGTTCTTCTGATAGCGAAAGCAGGACAAAGCGGCGCGCTCGGCCGCGTCGGCGTCCTTGAGCAGCGCCAGCGTTTCATCGCCATGGCAGGCCATCACCACCTGGTCATAGGTTTCGCTGCCGCCCTGGGTGTCGCGAATCTGCACCTTGCCGCTGTCTTTTCCTGAAGTTGGGCGGGTGACGGAAACGGCACCGCAATTGGTATGGATGCGATGCGAAAAATCTCTTGTCAGGCGTCTGACATACGCCTGTGACCCGCCTGTGACGGTGCGCCATTGCGGCTGGCCGGAATAGGAGAGCAGATGATGATTGGCGAAAAAGCGCACCAGCGTGCGCGCCGGGAAGTTCATCATCTCACAGGGCGGACAGCTCCAGATCGCGCCCGACATCGGAAGCAGGTAATAGCGGCGAAACCAGTCGCCCAGCCCCAGCCTGGTGATCAGACCTTCCAGAGTCAGTTCGGGGTGACGGTCCACTACGGCTTGCGCGTCGCTGTTGAACTTCATCACATCGCGCACCAGCAGGCCGAATTTCGGCCGCAGCAGATTGCGGCGCTGGCCCAGTACGGCGTTGAGATCACGGGCGCCCCATTCCAGCCAGCCGTCGCGGATCGAAGCGGCGAAGGTCATGTCGCTGGCATGGGTGGCGACGCCCAGATGGGCGAACAGTCCGCACAGGTTGGGATAGTTGGGCCGGTTGAAAACAATGAACCCGGTATCGACCGGGATGGCAGCGCCGTCATAGTCCAGGGTGACAGTGCGGCTGTGGCCGCCGATCTGGGCGGACTTTTCATAGACGGTTATGTCGTGATCGGGGTTCAGCAGGAAGGCGCTGCCCAGCCCTGAAATGCCCGTGCCGACAATAGCAATTTTACGCATGATCCCGCCTTTGCAGGAAGGTACGCGACCATTGCGAGGACGGATCACCCCAAAGCCGCACCGATCCAATTGGCCGGCGGGCACGTAGTACCAGCCAGGAGAACTGCCCGATGAGCTATGTCGTCGCTTATATCACCGCCGCCCTGGTGATGGGCGGACTGGACTATGTCTGGCTTACCAATGCGTCCGGGCCGATCTATCACCGCGCCCTGGGGGCGGTGATGGCGGAAAACCCGAACATGACCGCGGCGGTGGTCTTCTATCTCGTCTATATCGCCGGCATCCTGATCTTTGCGGTGCGCCCGGCGCTGGGCAGCGGCGACTGGAAGACAGCAGCCCTGTTCGGCGCGCTGTTCGGCTTCTTTGCCTATGCGACTTACGACCTGACCAATCTGGCGACTTTGAAAGTCTGGTCGCTGAAAGTGTCGATCATCGACATCGTGTGGGGCACGTTCCTGACCGGCGTCACCGCCAGCGCGGCGGCATTCGCTGCAATCCGCTTCGCAAAATAAAGCCGTGCGCATCCTGCAGCGCGGCTTCGGATTCATGGGCCGGATTAGCCGTTCGAGGGAAGGCCGCTCAAGGCAGTGATCTCATTCTTGTGCGCGTCATAGTTCACGGACGCGGCGTCCAGCACCACGATCTGTTCCTTTGCGCCGATCATCGCAACGGACACTCTGGTGGGCTTGCCTTCCGGTGACACTTCTATTCTGCGCACTGCGCCTACCGTCTTGCCGCTGCTGTCCAGTACGTTGGCGGTAGCAATCTTCGAGGGTGGATTGGTGATGGTGGAAAGTGTGCCGCTCGTCACCGTTTCTCCCGTGCTGGCGGCCATCTGTGGCGGCGGGGCGGCATCCTTCGCCGCCTGAATATTCAGCTGTCGGGTGGCTTCCATTTCCTCCGGCGTGGATTCACCAGCGAAGGCGGGGGAGGCCAGAAACATAA
>JBBSKJ010000287.1:0-3717 GCA_038256475.1 Micropepsales bacterium
ATGTCCGCCTCGCCGACCGCGCCGCGGCTTTGTATGTCCCGGTGGTATTCTCCCTGTCCTTTCTTGCCTTGATCGGATGGCTCGTGGCCGGCGCGCCATTGTCCCAGGCCATAACCAATGCGATTGCGGTGCTCATCATTACCTGTCCCTGTGCCCTTGGCCTGGCCGTGCCCGCCGTCCAGATCGTGGCGACCGAACGGCTTTTCAAGCGCGGCGTGTTCGTCAAGTCCGGGGACGCGCTGGAACGGCTGGCCGAGATCGACACGGCTATTTTCGACAAGACCGGCACCCTGACGGAAGGCGTGCCGGTATTGCTCAACGCGCAATCCCTTCCGCCCGGGCTTCTGGAACGGGCGGCCCGGATTGCGCGCGCCAGCCGTCATCCCCTTGCACGTGCCATCGCCTCCGCCGCCGGCGACGGGCCGGCCGCGGCGGATGTGCGTGAAACGGCGGGCGCCGGCCTTGAAACGGGCACAGGTCACGATGTCGAAAAATTGGGCAGCGCCAGCTGGTGCGGCGCTCAGGAGCACGACTATCAACTCTGGTACCGGCGGGGCATGGAGCCGTCGATCGGGTTTCAGCTTCAGGATCGGCTTCGCCCTGACAGCGGTGCGCTGATCCGATCTCTTGCGAGCCGTGGCTTAAAAGTGGAAATGCTCTCAGGCGACAATGCCGCCAATGTCCGCGCCGTAGCGCAAGATGTGGGAATTGCCAGCTGGTTTTCCGGGGTTACACCGCAGCAGAAGGCCGTTCGGCTCCAGGTCCTGCGGGAGCAGGGCAGCCGTGTCCTTATGGTCGGCGATGGTATCAACGATGCCGCCGCCATGGCGCTGGCACATGTTTCCATAGCGCCGGGTACCGCGACAGATGTTAGCCAACGCGCCTCTGATATGGTGCTGCGGGGCAATGAACTGAGCCCCATTGTGGAAGCCATTGATGTCGCGCGCAAAGCCCGCCGCCTGGTGCTGATGAACTTCGCCCTCGCGGCCGCGTACAATCTCACCGCAATCCCCCTGGCGGCCATGGGCTATGTGACGCCGCTGATTGCTGCGGCCACCATGGCCGGTTCCTCGCTGCTGGTGGTAGCAAATGCCTTGCGTCTGGCAGGCGGCAGATCGCGATGAACGGCATGGCGCTGATTATCGCATCGGCCTTGCTGGTCGGCCTGGGAGCCCTGGCGCTGCTCCTCTGGGCGCTGCGAAGCAGGCAGTATGAGGACCTGGACGGCGCGGCGGCGCGGATACTTCTAGAAGATGACTGAGTCCAACCGTGCGTTGGTAACTTGTTGGTGTTTTGTGCTAACCCGCAGCTGCGGGAGGCGGTGGCCCCTCAGGCACATCTGAACAAGGTGGCGCGCCAGCTCAATGGACGGCCACGCAAGACCTTGGCGTTCCAAACGCCGGCAGATAGATTTAACGCCTGTGTTGCGTCGATCAGTTGAGCCGGCAACCCAAAGCGGACATTCGCGAGAGATTCGCGCAAACTATAACGCCAGGGGCCCTGACTAACTTTTCTGCGCGATCAGGCGGATTCCACCCAAGGACTCTTGCTGGATCAGCTCAACCACTCGGATATAAGATCGGAGAAAGGCATTGGGGCCTGCCGGCGCCCCGGTGGCGCGCGCCTCCTTTTGCAATTCCCGATACATTTGCAATCGCGCCTGTAAAATCGGAATCCATTCCTGGGTGAGGTCTCGAACAATTTGTATGCTAAATCCTGCGGCCTTCACCATCGTCTGATAGCTTTCGAGGCTTTGCAGGGGTTGAAGCGCTAGACCCTCCCATACCAGCTCTGCGTCACTCGAATTTAGCTGCTCATTAGCAACCCAGTCGGTAAAGGCTAGGCGGCCGCCCCGCTTCAATATCCGATGCGCCTCGGAAAACGCGCGCTCCAAATTGGGCACGTGGCAGAATGCTTCCTGACTTATCACAAGATCGGCAGAGTTGTCTGGAAGGGCAACAGCCGAAATATCCCCTTCAAGAACGCGACATCGCTTCTGCAGGCCAACATGATGAATGAGTTCCTGAGCACCCGCGACACGGGCGGGTGTCAATTCTATGCCTGTAACGTTAACCCCATAACGATGGGCGAGATAACGTACCGTTCCGCCGAGCCCCGCACAGAAATCGACAACCTCGGCACCTTCCGTGATCCCCGCCTCGTTTACCAGTTCGTCCGTGGCGACAGTCCCACCGAAATGGTCCTGGTCGTGTGGCCACAGGTCTTCCGGCGTCAGATTCTGGAGATCACCCCTGCCGCGGCGCAACTTCGCCAAGATGGCCTCAGTTGAGATCGGATGCTGGCTGTAAAATGACACGGTCTGTCTTTTGGCATCACGCATTATGAAATCCGAAACTGGAAAGCTGCTTGAGTCGGCCTGAAGAGCCAACACTGAGGGGCCATACGACTATGTCAGATAGGTTCGAAAGGGAGTCCGTCCCCACTCTGACGGCCCGATGTTTGTTGCTGGCCCTCAAATTCGCCCCGATGCAGCCCGGCTGTGTGCGCTGCCGGCGGAGCGCTTGCCCCGCGCTTTCCTGCCGAGCGCATCCGCGTCTTGGTGGGAATCCTTGAGAAGGTCCTGCATGGCCAGTCGCGCTCCCACTGCATCGCACCCGGCGATGGCATCGAGAACAGCTTTATGGCCCTTCATAAAATATGCATGGCCCCGCGGCGGTATTCGCAGGAAGTCAAAGTTGATCAAAAGTGCTGCACTAATTGCTCGTGCTAAGGACGAAAATAGCCTGTTGCCCGAAGCGGCAATAATTGCGCGGTGGAATTCAAGATCTGGCTGTGTGTATTTCTCCCCGTCCTCACCAGCAGCTAACATCTGCGAATATGCTGTTCTCATGGCGGCGATATCGTTCTCGGTGGCGTTTTTAGCTGCGAGAAAGGCCGCGACCGGCTCTATGAATTGCCTGAGCTCGTAAAGCTCAGAGATGACCCGCTCGGCGTCGGATGTTTTCAGGCGCCAGCCAAGAATATCTTCGTCGAGGAAATTCCAACTGTCCTCGCTCTTAACGACTGTTCCGACCTTTGGCTTGGCATCAACCATCCCCTTGGCAGCTAGTTCCCGAAGTGCTTCGCGTAATGCGGTTCTGCTGACACCTAGGGCAGTGCAAAGATGCATTTCGCCAGGAAGAGGCGCACCAGGTTTGTACTCCCCAGCGACTATGCGCTGGCCGATCTCATCCACCACGTGCTGTCTAAGTCCGCGATAACGAATTGGCATCATGATATTGCACTCCGCTTGGCGATATAATAATACAAGACTACGGAGATATTAAAGAGGGGCATCCAATGTTTGATATGCGTAATGGAATCGCGCGTGCAATGTTGACAGCAACATTAGCTTTTGTGGCGGCAGAGGCTCAAGCCCTGGCAGTTCCCTCAGCAGGCATCGTCGCTGATGTGCCAGGAGCGACCGACAAACCTGATCCCTCTCAATCGTACAAGTTCGCATTTGACGTTAAATCTATGCCGGGCTCTGCGGATAACGTAAGCCCTGCACTTATTGGCATCGGCCGGCTGTTAAATACCTATCGCCAATTTGGTGTGCAGCCAAACCAAGTGCAAGCCACCGCTGTCTTTCACGGGCCGACCATTGCACTGGTCACAAACGACAACACTTACAAGAATAGAACTGGTGCAAAAACAAACCCCAACAAAGAGATCATAAGCCAATTGTTGGCAGCAGGCGTTAAAATGGTGGTCTGC
>JBBSKJ010000288.1:0-3714 GCA_038256475.1 Micropepsales bacterium
GCCCTGCTGAACAAGGCTTACGTCTATGCCATGACAGCGCACGGCAAGCAGTTCCGCGCCTCGGGCGATCCCTATTTCGCCCATCCGCTGGAAGTGGCGGCGATCCTCACCGATCTCAAGCTCGACGTGCCCACCATCGTGACGGCGCTGCTGCACGACACGATCGAGGACACGCTGGTCACCTATGAGGACGTCAGGGAAAAATTCGGCGAGGAGATCGCCAATCTGGTGGATGGCGTTACCAAACTGTCCCAGCTGGAAGTCTTTTCCGAACGCACCAAGCAGGCGGAAAATTTCCGCAAGCTGATGCTGGCCATCACCAGCGACATCCGCGTGCTGCTGGTGAAGCTGGCGGACCGCCTGCACAACATGCGCACCCTGGGTTACATCGACAAGCCCGACAAGCGCCGCCGCATCGCCCAGGAGACGGTGGACATCTATGCCCCGCTGGCTGGGCGCATCGGCATGCAGAACATGCGCGAGGAGCTGGAAGACCTGGCCTTCGCGGAAATGGACTCGGAGGCGCGTAATTCCATCGTCACCCATTTCGCGCGCCTCGACATGGTGGGTGGTGACCGGGTGGGCCGCATCGCCGACCAGATCAAGCGCAAGCTGGCCGAGCATGGCATGGAGGCCTGGGTTTATGGCCGCGGCAAGCGGCCCTTTTCCATCTGGCGCAAGTTGCAGACCAAGAAACTGTCCTTCGAGCAATTGTCCGATATTTTCGGATTCCGGGTGATCGTGAGCTCGACCGCCGATTGCTATCACGCGCTGGGCATCATCCATACCAGCTGGCAGATGGTGCCGGAGCGGTTCAAGGATTTCATTTCCACGCCCAAGCCCAACGGCTACCGCTCGATCCACACCACGGTGATCGGGCCAGAAAAACAGCGGGTGGAAATCCAGATTCGCACCCAGGACATGCATGACATTGCCGAGCGGGGCGTGGCGGCGCACTGGCGCTATCGTGAGCGTGTCCCCGAGGCCGGCAAAAAGGAAGACAGCGTCACCTATGGCTGGCTGCGGGATCTGGTAGATCTGCTCGAGCGCGGCGACAGCGCCGAAGAGGTGCTCGAACATTCGCGGCTGGCCATGTACCAGGACCAGGTCTTCTGCTTCACGCCCAAGGGCTCGCTGATCTCTCTTCCCAAGGGCGCCACGCCGATTGATTTCGCCTATGCGGTGCATACCGACATGGGCAACAGCGCGGTGGGCGCCAAGGTCAACGGCAACCATGTCGTCCTGCACACGCCGCTGAAAAACGGCGATCAGGTGGAAATCATCACCACCAAGGATTCCACGCCCTCGCCGATGTGGGAGCAGTTCGTGGTCACCGGCCGCGCCCGGGCCGAGATCCGCCGCTTCCTGCGTCATGCCCAGCGCGATGAACATGTCCGCTTTGGTCGCAAGATTCTGGAAAAGGCCTTTGAAGACGAAAAGCGCGAGCTGACCGAAAAGGCCATTGAGGACGTAGCGAACAAGCTGCGCCTGCCCAAGGCCGAGGATGTCTATGCCGATGTCGGGCGCGGGGCATTGCGCGGCAATGAAGTGCTGCAGGCGGTGTTTCCCGAACTCAAGCGCAGCGGCAAGGCGGCCAAGAAGACGGGACTGGGCGAGGTCAAACCCATCTCCATCCGCGGCCTGACCGAAGGCATCTCTTATACGCTGGGCCAGTGCTGCCATCCGTTGCCGGGCGACCGCATCGTCGGTATCCGCACCCCGGGCGAGGGGTTGGCAATCCACACCATTGACTGCGCCGAACTGGACAAGGCGCAGAACATGGACGACTGGCTGGACGTGGGCTGGGGGCTTGGCGCTTCCGACATGGGTCTGTCCGTGGCCCGCATCATGGTGCGGGTGAAGAATTCGCCCGGAAGCCTGGCCACGGTGATGACGGCCATCGCCGCCAATGGCGGCAATATCTTCAACTTGAAGGTGACGGCGCGCAATCCGCTGTTCTTCGAATTCACCATGGATATCGAAGTGCGCGACGTGGCGCATTTGCAGAATATTCTGGGCGCGCTACGCGTATCCGACACGGTCGAATCGGTCGACCGTGTGCGCGAAGCGGAGTCAGTGCAGTGAATGTCGATCAGGTCTTAAACGAGTTCAAGAAGTCGGGCGCGTTGCTCGAAGGCCATTTCAGTCTGTCGTCGGGGCTGCACTCCGACAAATTCCTGCAAAAGGCTCTGGTCTTCCAGGACGCCAAGCGCACCGCCAAGCTGTGCAAGGCGCTGGCCGCCAAGGTGAAGAAGGAAATCCCGGACGAGATTACCGCCATCGTCTCCCCGGCGATGGGCGGGATTGTGCCCGGCTATGAAATGGGACGCCAGATGGGCTTGCCGGCCATGTATGTCGAGCGGGTGGACGGCGAATTCCAGCTGCGCCGCAACTTCACCCTCAAACGCGGCCAGAAAGTTCTGATGGTGGAGGACATCATCTCCACCGGCGTTTCCAGCCGCGAATGCATTGCCGCCATCAAGAAAACGGGTGCCAAGGTTGTCGCCGCCTGCTGCCTGATCGATCGCTCCGGCGGCAAGGCCAAGGTCGGCGTGCCGCTGATCGCGCTGGCGGAATGGAAGGTGCAGGCCTGGCCCGCCGACAAGCTGCCGCCGCATCTGCGCAACAAGCCCGCCGTCAAGCCGGGCTCCCGAGGGCTCGCTTAAAAAGGAAGATGGCGTGAGCAAGCTGCGCCTCGGCGTCAATATCGATCACGTCGCCACGGTGCGCAATGCGCGCGGCTCGCCCTATCCTGATCCTTTGCGCGCGGCTCTGATCGCGGCGAAGGCGGGCGCGGATTCCATCACCGCGCATCTGCGGGAAGACCGCCGCCATATCGCCGATAACGATATCGAGAAGCTTTCGGCCCAGCTTGGCATTCCGCTCAATCTGGAAATGGCGGCCACCAGCGAGATGCTGGAGATTGCGCTGCGCACCAAGCCCCATGCCGTCTGCCTGGTGCCGGAGAAGCGCGAGGAGCGCACCACCGAAGGCGGCATCGATGCCGCCGGCCAGCACAATCATCTCGCGCCGATGATTACGAAAATGCGCGAGGCCGGCATTCGCGTCTCGCTGTTCATCGATCCGGTTGCCCGCCAGATCGAGGCCGCCAAATCCCTGAACGCGCCGGTGGTGGAGCTTTGCACCGGGGCCTATTGCGAAGCGGTGATCGCCGGCGACCACGAGGCCGCCGCCGTGCACCTGGATGCCGCGCGCCAGGGTGCCGCTGCGGCCGGGCGGCTGGGACTGGAAGTTCATGCCGGGCACGGCCTGACCTACGACAATGTGAAGCCCATCGCGGCAATTCCCGAAATGCGCGAACTCAACATCGGCCATTTCCTGGTGGGCGAAGCGATCTTTGTCGGACTCGACGCGTCGATCCGCAAGATGCGCAGATTGATGGATGAGGCGAGGGCATGATCCTGGGTCTGGGCAACGACCTGATCGATATCCGCCGCATCGAGAAGGCCATCGCCAGGCATGGCGAAAGGTTCCTCGGCCGAATCTATACCGACATCGAGCGCGCCAAATCCGACCACCGCGCCCAGCGTGCGGCATCTTACGCCAAGCGCTTCGCCGCCAAGGAGGCCTGCGCCAAGGCGCTGGGCACCGGCATGAGCTGGGGCGTCTACTGGCGTGACCTCGGCGTCGTGAATTTGCCATCAGGCAAGCCCACCATGAAGCTGACCAATGGTGCTGCAAGAGTTCTAGAGC
>JBBSKJ010000289.1:0-3698 GCA_038256475.1 Micropepsales bacterium
CCTGGAATGCTTTAGGGAGGATAACTTTCCCAGTTGATAATGAAATTTCCAATAATCCCCTGGTCGAAAATTGAATTGGGATTTAAAATCACTGAACTTTTCAATACCATTCACCAGGCTGGAAAAGATTCTGGGATTATTGGAAAAAATTGCAGCAAGCTGAACCAGCCTTACAGTGGGATAATTGGATGGCCTAACCCGCATAAATTTCCATTCTGTCGGATAAATTGGCGTTTTCAGTAGGTATTTTTGCTGATAAAAGCGGTATTCTCTCTGCAAAAAAGAGGTATAATCATCCTGGGCTTCTTCAGCCGCCCGGCCGCCTTCATCTGCTCGGGCACCATGGCCTTTGCCTACTTCATCGCCCATGCGCCGCAGAGCTTCTTCCCCCTTCTCAACCGGGGCGACGCGGCCATCCTGTTCTGCTTCTTTTTCCTCTACATCGCCGCGGCCGGTCCCGGCGCCTTCTCGATCAACAAGAAGTAAGATTTTCTGCTTCAAGAAAAAGCGCGCGGGAGAGCCTCCCGCGCGCTATTCTTTTGCAATGCACGGTCCCCGGCTGACGCCCGAAATCCTGCTGCGCGCCTATGCCGAAGGCCTGTTCCCCATGGCGGAACGGCGGGGCGATCCCGTGCTCTACTGGGTCTCGCCGGAAAAGCGCGGCATTCTTCCCCTCGACGCGTTTCATGTGCCCCACCGCCTGGCCCGCACCGTGCGATCGCGCCGCTTTACCGTTACCGCCGACCGCGCCTTTCGCGATGTGATGCTGGCCTGCGCCGCGCCCGCACCGGGACGGGAGGAAAGCTGGATCAATGACGAGATCCTGCGGCTTTATACGGCGCTGCATACCGGCGGCCACGCCCATTCCATCGAATGCTGGCGGGACGACGACTTGGTGGGGGGGCTTTACGGTGTACGCCTGGGCGCGGCGTTCTTCGGGGAAAGCATGTTTTCGCGGGAGCGCGACGCCAGCAAGGTGGCGCTGGTGCATCTGGTCGATGCCCTGCAGCGCGGCGGCTTCCTTCTGCTCGACACCCAGTTCCTCACCGCGCATCTGACGCAGTTCGGCGCGGTGGAAATTCCGCGGCCGCAGTATCTGGCGCGGCTCAACAAGGCGCTGGGCGGCGAAGCCATCTGGCCGCTGTTTTAACGACCCGCGCCCTCGGGAAGCGCTTGAAGGCCTTCCTTGTCCGAGGAATCCGGTGCCTGCACCTTGACCGGCGCGGTCGCGTTGGTCGCCGCGACCTTGGCCGCATTGTTGTTGCAGCTGATCGCCCACACGTCATAGAGCGGGTGCTCCACCGCGTTCAGGCCGGGGCTGGAGCCGTACATCCAACCCGAAAAAATCCTGCGCGCCGGCTGGTCGGGACGACGGTCCTCGATCTGCACAAAGGCGGCGGTTTCAGGGGTTTCGCTGGCGGGCGTGGAATAGCAAAAGCGCGCCGTGATGGTGAGGGTGGCGAATGTCACCTGCTTGCCGATGGGCGCGGTGATGCTGGTGGGCCGGCCGGTGATCTTGTCCAGGCCCAGCATCTGCAGCGCCGTGCCGCCTTGGGGGGCGGGCGGCGGCTGGGCCGGACCTTCACCCGGCGTCATGCTCATCGGCGGCGGATTGGGAATGGCAGGCTGGGCCATAGCCGCGCCAGCAGCCGCCGACATCAGCGCCGCAAGGACGCAACGCTTCACGGACCGTCGCCCAGCGCCGGAGGCGCCGCGGGCTTGGGCGCCGCCGGCTGGCCGCCGGCTCCGGTGGCGAAACGGTTCACCAGGCCCATCACGTCGATCGAGCCCTGCACGCTTTCAAAGAATGCGCCCGATGCCATCATCTGGTTGTCGCCGCCCGGGGTGATGGAAAGATACTGACTGCCCAGGAACCCGGACGAAGTCACCATCACCGAGGAGTCCGTCGGTATCTTGATGTCGTCGCGAACATTCATATGCACCGTGACCAGATAGGTCTTGGGGTCGAGCGTGAGGTCGGTAACGGTGCCGATCTTGATCCCCGCCAGTCGCACATCGGTGCCGATGCCCAGCCCATCCACCTTGGGCAGGCGGGCGTTGACTTCATAACCCGACAGGCTGCCGCTGCCGGTGCGGGTATAGGTGAATACTAAAAAGCCGATCGCCACGGCCACGACGATGGCGCCGATGATGGTTTCGGCGATGTTGTTCTGCTGCATGACGCGGGTGCTCATAATCAGTCCGGCTTCCAGGCCTGGTAATCGCCGGTGGCGGGCGGACGCACCCCCCCACGCGACAGGCTGCCGCCCGGCTTATAGGCGCCTTCGGTGCCGGTGAGATTGGGCTGGTGCGGCATTTCAAACGCGCGCGCTTTCAGCGGCGCAGCAGTGGGCGGCTCGGCATAGGTGTGATGCAACCAGCCATGCCAGTCGGGCGGCACGCGGCTGGCCTCGACGGTGCCGTTATAAATCACCCAACGGCGCGAACCGTCCTTGTTCTGGTAGTAGCGATTGCCGAAATCGTCCGTGCCAACGGGATTGCCCGACAGCCAGGTGGTCAGCAGCGTCCCCCATGTGGCGGAGTTCCACCAGGAAAAGATCATCTTGAAAAGCGGCATGCGCGCAGCTCACGGATTCGCCCGGACTATAGGGGCCAAGGCGGTTTTCCGCCAATGTTGCATTGCGTGAAATCCGGGCTTTTCGGCTTATCCCCAATCCGCCCCAAGCCTCGCCCGCGCCTGTGATCAAATGGGTCGAAAAATATTTCGGCGTCTTAATCCGAAGCCCGCTTGACTCGCGGCTTTTTGGCCTTATCCACAACCACAACATGTTGCGATTAAGACATCTGTAACCACTAATGGCTTGCGCTGGGCTTTTGGCCGGGTCCATACTTTGGGCCAGTCACCCCTTGTGACCACCAGATCTGGCGACGCCTTCCCGCCGCAACCCTTTGAAAAGGGCCTTTTGCGGACGGGGAACTGTCCCCGAAACGGCGCGGTGGGAGGGGCCGGGGTCGTCAGAACAAGCATTTCGAGGTTACCGCCATGCGCATTCGCCGTCACTTCACGGTTGAGGGTCATTCGCCATACGAAGGCATCGCCTTCCGTAACGCCGCCAGCGAAATCCGAAACCCCGACGGCTCGATCGTCTTCGCCCAGTCCGACATCGAAGTTCCAGAAAGCTGGAGCCAGGTGGCCAGCGATGTGCTCGCCCAGAAATATTTCCGCAAGGCGGGCGTTCCCAAGGCACTCAAGCCGGTGGCCGAAGAAGGCGTGCCGGAGTTCCTCTGGCGCAAGCAGGCCGCCAAGGAGGCCAAAGAAACCACCGGCGAGAAATCCGCCAAACAGGTGTTCGATCGCCTGGCCGGCACCTGGACCTATTGGGGCTGGAAGGGCGGCTATTTCGATTCCGAAACCGACGCCCGCACCTTCTATGATGAGCTCTGCCACATGCTGGCGTCGCAGAAATGCGCCCCCAACAGCCCCCAATGGTTCAATACCGGCCTGCATTGGGCTTACGGGATCGATGGTCCCGGCCAGGGCCATTACTATGTCGATCACAAGACCGGGCGGCTGACCAAGTCGTCTTCCGCTTACGAGCATCCCCAGCCGCATGCCTGCTTCATCCAGAGCGTCAAGGACGATCTGGTCAATGACGGCGGCATCATGGATCTGTGGACCCGCGAAGCGCGTCTCTTCAAATATGGCTCGGGCACGGGCACCAATTTCTCACCCCTGC
>JBBSKJ010000290.1:0-3688 GCA_038256475.1 Micropepsales bacterium
CTTTACCTCCCCCATCGCCGGCATGCCGGGCCCCAAGCTGTTCGACCTGGAAGTGACAAAGTCCACCAGCGGCACGATCTCCGGCAGCTTCAGCCTGACCGCCGCCCAGGCCCAGATGCTGCGCACCGGCAAGCTCTATATCCAGGTCAACTCGGAAAAAGCACCGGCCGAATATCCCTGGGGTCCCAAAGGTACGCTGTGGGGGTGGCTGTTCCCGGCCCATGAAACCGTGGGTCCGAACATTCCCCAGCAGGATCACTGGTTCCTTCCCCAGTACGATGTACCTTCGCGCTAACAAAAATCCGCGCGCCAACGAAATTTGAGGACGTTATAAGATGCGTAAGAAAACTGGTTTTTTCATGGGTGCGGCCGCCACCATCGCGCTGGGCGCACTGGGCGTCACGGCCTTCGGCCCTTCTGCAATGGGTCAAGGCGCTGCCGGCCCCTTCACCGCCGCACAGGTCAATGACGGACGCGAGGCCTATGCCGCGGCTTGCGCCTATTGCCACCTGCCCGATCTCACCGGCACCAATGATGCGCCCGCGCTGGGCGGCATCGCCTTTGTCGGCGCCTGGGGCAACCGCACCACCGCCCAGCTCTTCAGCAAGATTCACCTGACCATGCCGCTGGGCGGCGCCGGCAGCCTGTCGGAAAAGCAGACCGCGGACATCGTGGCCTACATTCTGGAACGCAATGGCGCCAAGGCCGGCGGTACTGCCCTGACCGCCAAGACCGCGGTTGCGATCGGCACCATCGCCAGCGGCAAGCCGCCGGCAGCCGCGCCGCGCACCGCCCAGGCCAAGCCGGCACCACAGGCCACCAGCACGGAAGAGCCCGATTCTGGCGCAGCGCTCACTGCCACCACGCCGCCGGGCCCAGGCGGCACCGCTGCCCAGGTCAGCGGCGCACAGGAATCCGCGCCCGCTTCCGGCGCCGGCAATGCGCCCGCGCAAAGCCTGTTCCAGCGCGCCATGGCCGGTACGCGGGTGCCCGATCCGGGCGGCTTTGGCCTGCCCACCCGCTTCGGCCTGATCCACGAAGGCGACATCAAGAATTATGTGCCCGTCACCGACGAGATGCTGCGCAATCCGCCGGACAGTTCCTGGCTGATGTATCGCCGCAATTATCAAGGCTGGAGCTACAGCCCGCTCAATCAGATCAACACCGAAAACGTCAAGTCGCTCGCCCTGAAATGGATGTGGTCGCTGCCCGAAAACGGCACGCTGGAAATCACGCCGCTGATCCATAACGGCATCCTGTTCATCTGGGGCACCAGCAACACCATCCAAGCGCTGGAAGCCAAGAGCGGCGAACTGTTGTGGGAAAACCGTCTGGGTCCGGCGCCGCGCCGTCCCGGCCCCGGTCCCTCCACCGAGGAAACCCGTTCCATGGGCCTGTGGGGCAACAACATCTATGTGAACACGCCACAGGGCTATCTCTATGCCCTCGACGCGCGCACCGGCAAGGAAGTGTGGAAGACTCACATCACCGACGAGAAGATGTTCGCCAACAATAGCGGCATGGTCGGCGGCTCCACCGGCGGCGTGATCATCATCAAGGGCCGCGTGCTGGTCGGCATGACCAATTGCGGCCGCAAGGGTGACGACAATCACTGCTATATCAGCGCCTATGACGCCAAGACCGGCAAGCGTGACTGGAAGTTCGTCACCGTTGCGATGAAGGGCCAGAAGGGCGGCGACACCTGGAACAACCTGCCCAACAATGAACGCAAGGGCGGCGAGACCTGGATCGCGGGCACCTACGACCCCGAAAGCAACACGACCTATTGGGGCACGGCGCAAGCCAAGCCCTGGCGGCGCGACCTGCGCGGCTCGGGCGATGGCGCCACCGAATATGCCAACTCGACCGTCGCGCTGGATGCCGATACCGGAAAGCTGAAATGGACCTACAACCATGCGCCGGGCGAATCCCTCGACCTCGACGAAGTGTTCGAGCGCGTGGTGGTGACGCACGGAGATCAGAAGTCTCTGCTCACGGTCGGCAAGCCGGGCATCCTGTGGAAGATCGACGCCAACACCGGCAAGTTCCTGGCCGCCAAGCAGACGGTGTTCCAGAATGTCTATGAGAATTTCGACGACAAGACTGGCAAGGTCGTCTATCGCAAGGACATTGCGAACCAGAAGGTGAGCGACTGGCTGGCCTCCTGTCCCGGACCGCAGGGCGGCCATGACTGGCAGGCGACCAGCTATCATCAGCCCAGCGATGCGCTGATCATCCCCTTGTCACAGTCCTGCGTCTTCATGCTGGGCAACGGCTCTCAGACTTACTACGAAATGCCTGGCACCAACGGCAACAATGGCCGCCTGTCCGCCTATCGGGCGCGCGACCTCAAGCCGCTCTGGTCGTTCCAGCAGCGTTCGCCCTTCCTGACCGGCGTGGTCTCGACCGCGGGCAACCTGGCCTTTGTCGGCGACTTTGACCGCGTCTTCCGCGCCGTCGATGCCCGCAACGGCAAGACGCTGTGGCAGACCCGGCTCGGCACCACGGTGCAGGGCTATCCGGTCAGCTTCAGCGTGGACGGCAAACAGTATATCGCCGTCACCACCGGTCTTGGCGGCGGCAGTCCGCAGAACAAGCCGGCCACCCTGCTGCGCGAAGTGAAGCGCCCGGCAAACGGCTACGCCCTGTTCGTGTTCGGCCTGCCGGACTGACGCGGAGACATAAACGAATGTGATGGGGGCGCGGAGCAATCCGCGCCCCTTTTCATGTCCGTTCCGCCTGTTTTGGGCCGTAGACGGATAATCGTAGTATGGCCCGGAACGAATCACGCGGAGCCGGTCTTGGGCGATCCTCTTTTTCGTGAGCATGGCAGGCAGGTCGCGGCGCTGTGCTGGCGCGCCACCGACAGCAGCAAACCTGCGCCCGAAGTTCTGCTGATCACGTCTCTTTCCTCCAGACGCTGGATCCTTCCCAAGGGCTGGCTGATGGACGGCATGACGGCTGCGCAATCCGCCGCCCGCGAGGCCTTTGAAGAAGCCGGCGTCACCGGCAAGGTCGCGAGCAAGCCGGTGGGCAGCTATCACTATCTCAAGGCGCGCAAGGAGGGCGGCGGGGTACCCTGCAGCGTCGATGTCTTCGCGCTGGAAGTTGGCCAGCAGCTGGACGACTGGCCGGAAAAAGGTGCGCGCGAGATCGTCTGGCTGCCGCTGGACGAGGCGGTTGCCCAGGTGTCAGAGTTGGGCCTGCGCAAACTGCTGCGGGACTTCCGCAAACAGCCCCGCATCGCGGCCCGGCGCGCTGGCTAGTCGTTCACCAGGTCGAGGGGATAGAAGGGCCGCGTCACCTTGGTGAAAGGGATGCGCCGCATGTTCACGCAAGTGGGGCCCGGCGTGTCAGCCAGGAAGATGCGCGCCGCTATGGGCGCGTAAGAGACGCGAAAATGCGAAGGCGAGCGCACGAACACCAGCGCCGCGCCCGCCGGGTCCAGCCCCACCGATTTGTGAATCCCCAGGTCCCATTCGAAATGCGGGATGGACCGCAGGTTAAGCCGGATCGACCCAATCGACAGCACCACCGTCAGCCCCATCTCGCCCACCATGCCGTTGCCGCCCGGCCCTTCCAGCACATACTGGCCGTCGCTGATGGTCTTGATCTTGGCGGTGATGGTGAGCGGATCGCCAAGGCCCGACCGTTTGTGGCCCACGGCCAAAGTGATCATCTTGCCAAC
>JBBSKJ010000291.1:0-3666 GCA_038256475.1 Micropepsales bacterium
CTCAGCAATTCGTCGGCGGCGAATTCGCGGCCCAGGCCGACATCGTAATGCACGCGGATCGGCTCATCGATGCCCTGGGCCCAATGGGGTACGACATGCTCGATCAGCGCCCAGGTGCCGACCGGTTTCACATATACCCGCTGGTTCTTGTGGAACTGCGCTTTGGCCATGACAAGGTTCCGAAAACTGCCCGCCAAGCCTAAGGAAGTGCTGTTAAACCCCGGTTAAGGTCATTGCTGGGTTTCGATCAAAAACGGTACTTTCCCTGCGAAATGGAAAGCCCCTGCATCAAAATCTGCACCTACGATCCGGCCAGCGGGCTTTGCCGCGGCTGCGGCCGCACCCTGGCGGAAATCGGGAACTGGTTTTCCATGACGGATGACGAGCGAAGCGCGGTGATGGCAGTGTTGCCGGGGCGGCTCAAGGATTTGTCTTCGCCAGCCAGCTGAGTTCTTCGGCGAGGCGAACATTCTCCCCGATCACGATGATCGCCAGCGATGGCGCGCTCTCGGCAGCTGCGGCGAGTCCGCTCAAAGTGGTGACGATCACTTGTTGATCGCTTCGCGCCGCATTGGCGACGATGGCCACCGGTTCATCGGGTTTGCGTCCCGCCGCCAGCAAGGCTTGCGAAATCTCGGCGGCGAATTTGCGCGCCATGTACAGGACAAGCGTCGGCGCGCCGCGCGATACCGCCGCCCAGTCCATCTTGGTCAATTTGCCGTCAATGCCATGACCGGTAATGAAAGTGACGGCATGGTTGGTGTCGCGATGGGTGACGGGAATGCCGGCATAGGCCAGCCCCCCGATGCCCGCGGTCACCCCCGGCACGATGCGGAACGGCACGCCGGCGCGCGCCAGCGCCTGGGCTTCCTCGCCGCCGCGTCCGAACACGAAGGGATCGCCGCCCTTCAGCCGCAATACGCGCTTGTTCTCTTTCGCCAGGGCGACCAGCGTATCGGAAATTTCGTCCTGTTTGCAGGAGCGCACGCCCGCGCGCTTGCCGGCATAGATTTTCTCGGCCGTGGACAGAGTCAGCAGATGTTCGTCCACCAGCGCGTCATAAAGAATGACATCGGCCTGGGCGAGCGCCTGCAATCCCAGCGCCGTGATCAGGCCGGGATCGCCGGGGCCCGCGCCCACCAGCCAGACCCAGCCCTTTTCCAGCGAGGGCAGGTTCAGCCCCGCCGCGATCTCTTTGTGCATGAGGGGACTATATCGGCGGAACAGTGTAAAAAACAGCACGACACAGGAACGCAGCCCGGCGCTGCGGCGTTGGCTCTGGCAAAGGGAGACCGTGATGAGCGAGAAAGTCGGCGAAATAGCGCGCGAAACGTCCGATTACCGCTGCGAGCAGTGTCACAAGGTGATGCGCTTTTCGCAGGGCGATCTGATTGCCGCCTGTCCCCATTGCGGCTTTGGCACCTTCGATATTTCCAACCCGCGCTTTGAGCGCAAGGATGGCACGCTGGGGCCGCACGAACCCAGCTGATTGGCCCAGCTGATTGGCCCAGATGATGGCGGGTTGAGATAGCACGGAGGGACGGCTAAAACCCTCCCGCATCTCAACTTTCGGACTTTTATGATCAAGCCCCGCGCCGACCTCGTCCCCAACACGGCCGATTACGAGAATATGCCGCTGGTGACCGCCAACGGTTTTCGCGAATATGACGCGCGCTGGCTGTTCGGCAAGGAAATCAACCTGCTGGGCATTCAGGCGCTGGGCCTGGGGCTGGGCACCTATCTGCACGATATCGGCGTTACGCCGAAAGTCGTCACCGGCCACGACTATCGCGCCTATTCCCAGTCCATCAAGCAGTCGCTGATCCTGGGCCTGTTGCAGGCGGGCTGCGAGGTGCATGACATCGGCCTGGCGCTGTCGCCGGTCGCCTACTTTGCGCAGTTTCATCTCGATTGCCCGGCAGTGGCGATGGTCACCGCCAGCCATAACGAAAATGGCTGGACCGGCGTGAAGATGGGCGCGGCGCGGCCGCTGACCTTCGGACCGGACGAAATCAACGCCATCAAGGACATTGTGCTGAACGGCAAGGGCCGGGAACGCGACGGCGGCAAATACATCGCCGTGGCCGACATGCGCGAAACCTATTTGCAGGCAGTGACCAGGGGCCACAAACTGTCGCGCCCCATCAAGGTGATCGCGGCCTGCGGCAACGGCACGGCGGGCGCCTTTGCCCCCGAAGCCCTGCGCCGCATCGGCGCCGAGGTGATCGGCATGGATGACGAGCTCGATTTCACCTTCCCCAAATACAATCCCAATCCCGAAGACATGGAAATGCTGCACGCCATGAGTCATGCGGTGAAGGAGCAGGGCGCTGACCTGTGCCTGGGCTTTGACGGTGACGGCGACCGCTGCGGCGTGGTGGACGACAAGGGGCGCGAGATTTTCGCCGACAAGATCGGCGTGATGCTGGCGCGCAGGCTTTCGGACCAGCACAAGAATGCGCAGTTCGTGGTGGATGTGAAATCCACCGGCCTCTATCTGACGGACCCTGTGCTGAAGGCCAATGGCGCCAAGACCGATTACTGGAAGACCGGCCACTCCGATATCAAGCGCCGCACTTCGGAATTGAAGGCGTTGGCGGGCTTTGAAAAGTCCGGCCACTTCTTCTTCAACCCGCCCATCGGGTTTGGTTATGACGATGGCATCGTCGCCGGCATCCAGGTGCTGGAGATGCTGGACAAGGCGGGGCCCGGCGCGAAACTTTCTTCGCTCTATGACGGGCTGCCGCAAAGCTGGGGTTCGCCCACCATGGCGCCCTTCTGCCCCGACGAGAAAAAGTACGCCGTGGTCGATGCGATGGTGAAGGAGTATTCCGACCTCTCCGCCAGGGGCGCGACCCTGCTGGGCCAGAAGATCATGTCGGTGGTGACGGTGAACGGCGTGCGCGTCACGCTGGAAGACGGCACCTGGGGCCTGGTGCGCGCCTCTTCCAACAAGCCGTCGCTGGTGGTGGTGGTGGAAAGCCCGGCTTCGGAGGCCAATATGCGGGCCATGTTCAAGGACATTGATACGCGCCTGGCCAATCATCCAGAAGTGGGCGAGTACGACCAGAAAATCTAACTTCGGGAGAAACCATGGATCGCCGCCATGCCATCGGCCTGGGCGTGATGACCGCGCTGCTGTCGCGCACCGCCTTTGCCCAAAATGGTATTGGGGCCATGCGCGCCGACGGTTACCTGCCCGGCGACTCCACCGAATTCGTTCGCTTGTGGCCGGGCACGCCGCCGGGCGGCGAGGGCATCAGCCTCACCTTGAAAGTCACCGACACGGTGCAGCCGGACGGCTTTCATGTCCGCGCCATCAGCCAGATCCAGACACCGGGTTTTTTCGTCTATCGGCCCGTCAAGCCCAATGGGCTGGGCCTGTTGATCATTCCGGGCGGGGGCTATGCGGCGCAGGGCGGCGACCGTGGCGGGCGCGAGATTGCACAGCATTTCTCCGCGCTCGGCATCACCTGTTTCATCCTGCGCTACCGCCTGCCGGGCGAAGGCTGGGCCAACCGCAGCGAGGTGCCGCTGCAGGACGCCCAGCGCGCCATGCGGCTGGTCCGCGCCAATGCCGCCCAGTATGGCGTCGAGGAAGCGCATATAGGTTTCATGGGTTTCTCGGCGGGCGGGCACCTCGCCGCCTCGATCGCCACCCGCTTC
>JBBSKJ010000292.1:0-3656 GCA_038256475.1 Micropepsales bacterium
ATCTCGGCTTGCGAGATGGTGCTGATCCGGCTGGCCCATGCCGCCGAACTGCCGCCCACCGACAAGCTGGTGAAGGACCTGCTCGACGGTGGTGCCGTGCCCACTGGTCCGCGTGGCGGCGCGCCTGCACCCCCGTCTTCCTCTCGCGGCGCGAGCGTATCGGGCGCCGCCATGCCGGCCCGCGCGCCGATGCCTGAAGGCGCCCCCGTCGCTGCGATCCGCAACCTGGAAGACATTGTCGCGCTGTGTGAGCCGCGCTCGGAACTGCGCGTCAATCTGGAGCATAATGTCCATCTGGTGCATCTGGAGCCGGGGCGCATCGAAATCCGCCCCAATTCCCGTGCTCCCCGCACCCTGGCCAACGACTTGCAGCAGAAATTGCGCGGCGTCACCGGCGAGCGCTGGACAGTGTCCATCGCCAGCCAGGGCGGCGCGCCGACGCTGGCCGAACAGAAACAATCGGCCAAGACCGCGCGGTTTGAAGCAGTGGCGCAGGAGCCGATGGTGCGCGCCGTGCTGGACCGCTTCCCCGGCGCGGAAATCGTGGCGGTGCGCGATACCGCCCAGCCCGATGTCGCCGCGCCCATGCCGGAAAGCGATTCAGACTCCTGATGGCGGCCATTGGGTCCGAGATCGAGCGCCTGATCCAGCTGCTCGCCAAATTGCCGGGGCTGGGGCCGCGCTCGGCGCGGCGCGCGGCGCTGGTGCTGCTGAAAAAGCGCGACACGCTGCTGGAGCCGCTGGCCGCGAGCCTGCGCGAAGCCGCTGACGCCATTCTCACCTGCGAGACTTGCGGTAATCTCGATACCAACAGTCCTTGCGCCATTTGCAGCGACGGTCGCCGCGATCCGCATCTGCTCTGCGTGGTTGAGGATGTCGCCGACCTCTGGGCGCTGGAGCGGGCCGGGGTGTTCCGGGGCCGTTACCATGTGCTGGGCGGTGCATTAAGCGCGCTGGACGGGGTGACGCCGGAACGGCTGAATGTCACCGGCCTGCTGACGCGCGTCTCCAATAACGGAAGTGGGCACGGCGTGGAGGAAGTGATCCTGGCGATGAACGCCACGGTGGAGGGCCAGACCACGGCGCATTATCTGATGGATCTTTTGGGCGATATGAAAGTGACGCGCCTGGCGCATGGCGTGCCGGTGGGGGGTGAGTTGGATTATCTCGACGAAGGCACGTTGAGCGCAGCCTTCAAAGCCCGGCGCGCACTTTAGGAACGATACGCAAATCACAACCAAAGTGTCATGGCCCGAGTGTGGGCCATCCAGATGAAACGCGCTCAACTCCAACAGACGAATCTGCGTCACCTGGGTGGCCCGCATGCGCGGGCCATGACAAGTTATTGATATCGCGCAATCAGTCCTGACTCTAAATCAATGCCTTCGGCTCGTCCGCCGGCGCCAGTTCGACCTTTTCGATCTTTTCCGCGCGGGTGGTGATCTTGCCGGTCGAGATCAGGATATTCTTGATATCGGCATCGGCCTGGTTGAAGTGGGTTTGCAGCTTGCCGACCCGGTCGGCCAGCAATCGCACATCGTTCAGCAGCGTACCGACTTCCTTGCGGATCAGATCGGCCTGTTCGCGCATCCGCGCATCCTTCATCACCGTCTGGATGGTGCTGATCGCCAGCATCAGGATGTTGGGTGATACCACGATCACATTGGCGCGGCGGGCTTTCTGGATGACGTCATCGAATGCGTCATGCAGGTCGGCATAGATCGATTCCGACGGCACGAACAGAATGGCCGGGGTCTGCACTTCGCCGGGGATTAGGTATTTTTCGGAAATGTCGCTGACATGCTTGTTCACCGCCCCGCGCACCTGTGCCAGGGCGAACTTCTTCTCCTCGTCCGTCCCCGCGCGGCGCATCAGCTCGAAGCCTTCCAGCGGAAATTTGGCGTCGATCACCAGCAACGCCTTGTTGCCGGGGATGCGGATGACGCAGTCGGGCCGGTTGCGGTTGGAAAGGGTAAACTGGAAGTCGTAGAGCGAGGTCGGCAAACCGTCCCGAACAATCTCTTCCATCTGGGCCTGGCCGAAGGCGCCGCGTGCCTGCTTGTTGGACAGGACCTGCTGCAGCGAAACGACCTGGCCTGACAAAGCGGAAATATTCTTCTGGGCCTCGTCGATCACGGTCAGGCGCGCACCGATCCCGCCCAGCGTCTCGGCGGTTTTGGTGGCGTTTTCGCTGAGTGACTCCCCCAGCCGCGCCTTCAATGCCTCGACCTGGGCGCTGGTCTGGCGGAATTGTTCGGCGATCGCTCCCTGGCCGCGGATCACTTCGTCCAACCGGGGGTCCAGCACCACGGGTTCCGCCGCCGGCGCGCGCCGGGCAAAGGCGAGAATCGCGGCCCCGGCGATCACCGCAATGCTGAGCAAAATCAGTGCTAATTCCATGAATCCTTGACCCAAAAGGCAACGAAAACTTGACCGCCTCCGGCTTGGCCCCTATCTCCAGCCCATGACCGTTCGCCCCATACTTACCGCCCCCGATCCGCGCCTCCAAGCGATCTCGATGGATGTCGAGCGCGTGGATGCGGATATCCGCGCCCTGATCGAAGACATGACCGAGAGCATGTATGCCGCCGAGGGCATCGGCCTGGCCGCCATCCAGATCGGCGTGGCCAAGCGCGTTCTGGTGATCGACCTGGACCAGAAGGAGGGCACCAAGAACCCTCGCGCCTTCATCAATCCCAAGATCACCTGGGCCTCGGAAGAGATGGCGGTGTTCGAGGAAGGCTGCCTGTCGGTGCCGGAAATCTGGGACGATGTCGAACGCCCCGCCCGCATCAAGGCGGAATACCTGGATGCCGATGGCAAGCTGCAGACGCTGGAAGCTGACGGACTGCTGGCCACCTGCCTGCAGCATGAGATGGATCACCTGAACGGCGTGCTGTTCATCGACCATCTCTCGCGGCTGAAGAAGAACATGGCGATCAAGAAGCTGACCAAGGTCAAGAAGCTTCAGGCGGCGGGCTAGGGTGACACTCCGGCTTGCTTATATGGGCACGCCGGACTTCGCGGTGCCCACCCTTGCCGAGCTGATCGCCCAGGGCCATGACATTGCGTGCGTCTATTCCCAGCCGCCGCGTCCCAAGGGTCGCGGCATGGCGCTGGAGAAAGGCGCGGTTCACACTTTTGCCGAATCCGCCAAGCTCCCGGTCCGCACGCCGCTATCGCTAAAGAACGCCGAAGCACAGGCGGAATTCGCCGCGTTGAATATCGATGCCGCGATTGTGGTCGCTTACGGACTGTTGTTGCCCAAAGCCATTCTCGATGCGCCCAGGCTGGGCTGTTTCAATCTGCACGGCTCGCTGCTGCCGCGCTGGCGCGGCGCCGCGCCCATCCAGCGGGCGGTGATGGCGGGTGACGCCGAGACCGGCGTGATGGTGATGCAGATGGACGAAGGACTCGATACCGGACCGGTGCTGATGGCCGAGCGGGTCACCGTGGGCCGCAAGACCTCGGGCGAACTGACCACCGAACTGTCACGGCTGGGCGCCGATTTGATGGTGCGGGCGCTGGGCGGATTGGAGCGCGGTGGCGTTACGCCCCAGCCGCAAGCCGAAGACGGCGTCACCTATGCCAAGAAGATTTCCAAGGAAGAGGCGCGCATCGACTGGACGCGCCCGGCGCGGGAGATCGACGCCCAT
>JBBSKJ010000293.1:0-3650 GCA_038256475.1 Micropepsales bacterium
CATTCTGGGCGCGGGCGGCATGAAGACTTATCCCGCCGAACTGCTCGCCAAGATGAAGAATATCTGCGAGCGCCACGGCACGCTGTTCATCGCCGATGAAGTGATGACCGGCTTCGGCCGCACCGGCACCCTGTTTGCCTGTGAGCAGGCCGGCATCACCCCCGACATTCTGTGCCTGGCCAAGGGATTGACCGGCGGCAGCCTGCCGCTGGCCGCCACGCTGTGCACACCGGAAATCTTCCAGGCGCATTATTCGCCGGACCGCAGCCGCACCTTTTTTCACTCCAGTTCCTTCACCGCCAATCCCATCGCCTGTGCCGCCGCGCGCGCCAATCTGGAAATATGGCGCGAGGAACCGGTGCGTCAGCGCATCGCGGGACTGTGTGACATGCAGCAGGCGCGGTTGGCGCAATTGCGGGGGGACAGCCGATTCGAGAATGTTCGCCGCCTGGGCACCATCGCGGCGTTGGACCTCAAAGTGCCCGATCCCGGCTATCTCGCCGGACGCGGGCCGGAACTCACGGCGTTTTTCCATGCCCGAGGCATCTTGCTGCGCCCGTTGGGCAACACCATTTATGTCATGCCGCCTTATTGTGTGACGGCGGCGGAACTCGATCTGGTTTATGATGCGATTGGTGAGGCCGCCTCACAGTTTGGCGGTTGATCCGAAGCCGTTGGTCCCGCGTAGAAGCAGAGGAGCCCTTGATGAAAAACCTCGAAGCGCTTGTCCTTGCGGCCGCCGCGGCTCTGGCCATTTTCGCAGGTTCCGCATTCGTGTTCCCAGTTGCGGCCGCCGATCTTAACAAGGCGATACCGGCGCCGCTTTCCGATCCGGCCAATCGCGCCGCCACGGAAGTCGCGGTCCTGGCGGGCGGGTGCTTCTGGGGCCAGCAGGCAATCTTCGAGCATGTGAAGGGCGTGACCCGCGTGGTGGCGGGCTATTCCGGCGGCACCATGGAAACGGCGAACTATGAGGACGTCGCGCATCAGCGGTCGCGGCATGCCGAGGTGGTGGAGATAACCTTCGATCCCAAGCAGGTGAGTTTTGGTCAGTTGCTTCAGATTTACTTCTCGGTGGCGCATGATCCCACCCAGCTCAACCGCCAGGGTCCCGACCGCGGCGCCAGCTATCGCTCGGAGATTTTCGCCACCAGTCCGGCGCAGCAGGCGACGGCAAAGGCCTATATCGCCCAGCTGGAAGCAGCGCGCCTCTTTCCCAAGCCGATCGTCACCAAGATCAGTTCCCTGCAAGGTTTCTACTGGGCCGAATCCGAGCATCAGGACTATCTGGTCAAGAACCCCAACTCCTCCTACATCCGGGCACACGACCTGCCCAAGCTGGCGGCCCTGAAACGGGTCTGGCCCCAGTTCTGGCGCGAAAACCCGGTCCTTCTGGCCCATACCAGGGATTAAAACCCCGTCATGACCTGCGCCTCATTCACCAAGCCGCGCCAAAGCTGGCGCGGGGCGCAGGTTAAGGCCGCCTGGGGCGTTTCCTTTACCCGCATGATCTGGTAGTTCGTCCGCCCGGCTAGGTCGGGGGCTGCCTTAAAAGGCCGCTATTGGCTTGTCCGAAGAAATAAAAGCGAATCTGAAGCGATGAAAAACCTGACTGAACGTCTTGTTGTGGGCGGTGTCGCGCTGCTGGTCGGCCTGCTCCTGGGCTGGATGGTGCGCGGGGTGGCCACCTACAAAACCAATGCGGCCGTCATGTCCGCGTATGATGAGTGGCGCGTTACCTGTCCCGCCGCCAGTGTCGCGGAAGGCTCCTGCGAGCTCTCCAGCGAGATCATGGACAAGAGCCAGCCCCAGCCGGTTGCGCGCGTTACCATCACCACCGATCCGCAGGGCCAGCAGATCGTCGGCTTTCACATGCCGCTCGGCGTGGCGCTGGAAGCGGGCATGGGCCTGACCATCGGCAAGGAGCCGGTCAAGGTTTTCCCCTATCGCACCTGCAATGCGGTCGGCTGCCTTGCCACCGCCCCGTTCGACGACAAGATGGCCGCCGCGCTCAAGGGCGCGACCGAATCCCGCCTGATGTTCGCCACCCTGGAAGGCAAGCCCATCGCGGTGGAAATGAGCTTCACGGGGTATGACGCCGCCGTCCGCGCCTGGCGCAGCGGCGACGCGAAACGAAAATCCTGGTTCTGGAGACTCTGGTCATGACGTTTTCACATTCCCTGATTGGCGCCGCACTGGGCGTTCTGCTTGCGTCCGGCGCCGCGTTGGCCCAGGACGCCGCCGCGCCGGCGGCCGCCCCGCCCCAAGGCCGCCCCGACGTGAAGGCGGTCGGCGACTGGGTCGTGCGCTGTTTCCCCATTACCAGCCCAAGCCCCTGCGACATTTATCAGGAACTGAACGATCAGCGCACCCAGCAGCGTGTGCTTTCCTTCTCGATCGCCTATGTTCCCAGCCTGGACCGGCATGGCATCCAGATCACGGTGCCGCTGGAAGTCTCGATCCCGCGCGGACTTGTCATCGAAACCGATTCGTTCAAGTCCCAGTCGATGAAGTACCGCATGTGCGACCGTACGGGCTGTTTTGTGCAGATGCCGATCGAAAATGCGGCGATCAACTCCATCGCCAAGTCGGGACCGGACGCCAAGGTCCGCATCTTCGCCGACAGCGGCAAGTCCTATGAACTGAAGTTCTCGCTCAAGGGCTTTTCCGCCGCGCATGACTCGATGGTCGAGCAGGCCCGCGCCAAGGCCAAGAATGTGCCGGTTCAGCCGGCTCCCGCCGCGCCGGCCGCAACGCCGTAACGGTACGATCAAACTGAATAAAAAAAGGCCGGCGCACCCGCCGGCCTTTTTGTTTTTAGGCTTTGGCCGGCTTGAACCGCATTGCCGCGCCGTTCATGCAGTATCTTTTCCCCGTCGGCGGCGGGCCGTCGTCAAAGACATGGCCCAGATGGCCGCCGCAGCGCCGGCAGTGCACTTCGATGCGCACCATGGCGAGTTTTCGGTCGGTGGAGGTGCCGATCGCGTTGGGTAGAGGGCGCCAGAAGCTGGGCCAACCGGTATGGCTCTCATACTTGGTGCTTGAGGAATACAGGTCCAGCCCGCACCCGGCGCAGGCGAAAATCCCGTCGCGCTTCTCATTGTTCAACGGCGAGGTGTATGGGCGCTCGGTGCCTTCATGACGCAGCACGTCATAGGCGGCGGGCGACAACAGCTTCTTCCATTCCGCGTCGCTTTTGGTCACTTCAAATCCGAAGGCCGGAACGCCGAACGCGGCGCTGCCCATCAGCCCAGCCAAGAAAATTCGTCTGCGCATGTCGGTCTCCATCGGGAATTTATACGCCATTCGGCCTGCGCCGGTTCACGGGGAACTTCGATCCCTGCCGCCCGTTATATCACCAGCGTTTCCCCAAACGCGAAAACCCCATTTCAGGAGTATTTATGGACAAGGATAGAGTCGAAGGTTCCGCCACCCAGGCCAAGGGCGCGGTCAAGGAAGCGGTCGGCAAGCTGACCGGCGACGTCAAGTTGCAGGCGGAAGGCAAGGGGGACAAGGCAGCCGGCAAGATGCAGAATGCCGTTGGCGGCGCCAAGGATGCGGTGCGCGACGCGTTCAAGAATTAACCCCGTCCACAAGCCGTTCGGCCAAGCAAAAGCCCCACTGGGGCTTTTGCTATTTTGGCCTCACCC
>JBBSKJ010000294.1:0-3644 GCA_038256475.1 Micropepsales bacterium
CCGATCCCGGCCTGTCATCCTTCGCCGGTGAAGTCCTGTCCAAGTCCGAGCGTCCGGACTTGACCTCGGCCAAGATCATCGTCTCGGGCGGGCGCGGCCTGGGTTCGGGCGAAAACTTCAAGCTGCTGGATTCCATTGCCGACAAGCTGCATGCCGCTGTGGGCGCCAGCCGCGCCGCGGTGGATGCGGGCTATGTGCCCAACGACTATCAGGTGGGCCAGACCGGCAAGGTCGTGGCCCCCGACCTGTACATCGCGGTGGGCATTTCCGGCGCCATTCAGCATCTGGCCGGCATGAAGGATTCCCGTGTCATTGTGGCCATCAACAAGGACGAAGAGGCGCCGATTTTCTCGGTCGCCGATTACGGTCTGGTGGCGGATCTGTTCAAAGCGTTGCCCGAGATCGATGAAGAGCTCGGCAAGCGCGGGTACAAGTAAAGGCAAGCGACATGGCGGTAGAGAAAATTGGCGTAATCGGTGCGGGCCAGATGGGGACCGGCATCGCCCATGTGCTGGCGCTGTCCGGCTATGACGTGGTGCTGGACGATATCAACAAGGATGCGCTGTCCAAGGCGATCGAGCGCGTCGAAAAGAACATGCAGCGCCAGGCCCAGAAGGGCGTCATCACCGAGGATCAGATCAAGCCGGCGCTGGCGCGCATTCGGGTTACCCAGTCCCTCGACGACCTTCGCGACCGCGATCTGGTGATCGAAGCGGCGACTGAAGACGAAGCCATCAAGAAGAAAATCTTTCAGGATCTTTGTACGCGGATTTCTGACAAGACGCTGATCGCCACCAACACCTCGTCCATTTCCGTGACGCGGCTGGCCTCGGTCACCGACCGGCCGGAGAATTTCATCGGCCTGCATTTCATGAATCCGGTGCCGCTGATGCAGCTGGTGGAAGTGATCCGCGGCATCGCCACCAATGACTCAACCTTCCAGGCGGCGCTGGAGATCGTCAAACGCGTCGGCAAGACCGCCGCCTATGCCGAGGATTTCCCCGCCTTCATCGTCAACCGGATCCTGCTGCCGATGATCAATGAGGCGGTCTATACGCTGTATGAAGGCGTGGGCAATGTCGACGCCATCGACACCGCGATGCGGCTGGGCGCCAACCATCCGATGGGTCCGTTGCAGCTGGCCGATTTCATCGGCCTGGATACCTGTCTGTCGGTAATGCAGGTCCTGTATGAAGGCCTGGCGGATTCCAAATACCGCCCCTGCCCGCTGCTGGTGAAGTATGTCGAAGCCGGCTGGCTGGGCCGCAAGACCGGACGCGGCTTCTACGATTATCGCGGGGAACATCCTGTTCCCACGCGATAACCCAATTCTCCATGACCGGGCTTGGTGAGTAGCGGCGGCGTACGAACGCCATCCATTGTCAAGACAGCGGTTGTGTTGGGATGGATGGGCGGCTCAAGGCCGCCCATGGTGAGAAGAGGATCAGCTTCCTGTAACCCGCCGAAAATATTTTATCGCTTCGGGGTCATCCCAGTGCGCGGGGCCTTCGGCGCGCGCGATGATTTTGCCTTCCGGATCGATCAGCACCGTCAGCGGCAGGCCATAGGCCTTGAAGCTCTTCAACATGGTGACGTCACTGTCGCGATAGGGCACCAGTTCGCGCGCGTTGTTGGCCTTCAGAAAAGCGGCGGCATCGACATGGCCGCGGTCGGTGTTGACCGCCAGCACCCGAAGACCCGTCGCGCGGGCCTGGAGGCGCACCAGCGCCGGCAATTCAGCGACGCAGGGCGCGCACCAGGTGGCCCAGAGATTGAGCAGCACATAGCGGCCCCGGAATGCCTCCAGCGCATGGCGGCGGCCGGACCCGTCGGTAAAGCCCACGGAAGGGGCGTTTTTGGGCTCCTTCTCGAACTTGAGCACAGCCAGGGAGGGCGGCGGCTCCAGCCCGTGATGGACAGAAAGCAGGCCTTTCCCATATAGAAACCCGAACGCGATCGCGGCAATCACGGACAGGCTGATGATGATTTTCTTGATCATGGCCTTTGGATGAAAAGATGAGCACCAACAAAATGTGGGGCGGACGGTTTGCGTCCGGTCCCGCCGCCATCATGAGGGAGATTACCCCCTCAATCGATTTCGACAAGCGCCTGGCCGGCGAAGACCTGGCCGGAAGCCGCGCCCATTGCCGCATGCTGGCGACCGAAGGGATCATTTCCAAGGATGACGGCCAGGCGATCCTGGGCGGACTGGATGCCATCGAGAAGGAAATCGCCGCGGGAACCTTCGTCTTCAAGCGCGAGCTGGAAGACATTCATCTGAACATCGAGGCGCGGCTGGCCGAACTGATCGGCCCCGCCGCGGGGCGTCTGCACACCGCGCGTTCGCGCAACGACCAGGTGGTGACAGATTTCCGCCTTTGGGTGCGGGCCGCCTGCAACCGCGCCGAAGAAGGCCTGATCGTGCTGCAAAAGGCGCTGATGGCCCAGGCCGAGCAGCATCTGGAAACCATCATGCCCGGCTTCACCCATATGCAGGTGGCCCAGCCGGTGACCTTTGCGCATCATCTGATGGCCTATGTCGAGATGTTCGGCCGCGATCGTGGCCGCTTCGAGGATGCGCGCAAGCGTCTGAATGAATCGCCGCTGGGCGCGGCCGCGCTGGCGGGGACCACTTTTCCCATCGACCGCGACGCCACCGCCAAGGCGCTGGGCTTTGCCCGCCCGATGCGCAACTCGATGGATGCGATCTCGGCGCGCGACTTCGCGCTGGAATATCTGGCGGCCTGCACCATCGCTGCGGTAAACCTGTCGCGCCTGGCGGGCGAGCTGGTGCAATGGTCGACGCCGGCCTTCGGCTTTGTGCGCTTGTCGGATGCCTTCACCACCGGCTCGTCCATCATGCCGCAGAAAAGAAATCCCGATGCCGCCGAACTGATCCGCGGCAAGACCGGGCGCGTGCTGGGCGACTTCGTGGCGCTGGCCACCGTGGTCAAGGGGTTGGTGCTGACCTATGGCACCGACCTGCAGGAAGACAAGGAACGGGTGTTCGACGCCGCCGACACGCTGGAGATTTCGCTGGCCGCGATGGCGGCGATGATGGTGGACCTGACCGCCAATCCGCAAAAGATGCTGAGCGCGGCGGAAGCCGGCTATCCCACCGCCACCGACCTGGCGGACTGGGTGGTGCGCGTCTTGAAGAAGCCGTTCCGCGAGGCCCATCATATCGCGGGCTCGATCGTCAAGTGCGCCGAGGACAAGGGCGTCACGCTGGACAAGCTCACCCTGGCCGACATGCAGGCGATCGATCCCGACATCACACAGGATGTCTTCGCGGTCCTGTCGCTGGAATCCTCGGTAAAGGCGCGCATGAGCCTGGGCGGCACGGCGCCTGCGCGGGTCAAGGAGCAGGTGGCTTTCTGGAAGGCGGCGTTCAAATGACTTTTTTATTTGGTCGCACGGCGAGGCGTTCGCTTTGCTCACGTTCGCCGCTGCTCCCGGTTTTGCTCTCCAGCTTGCTGATGCTCACCGCCTGCGGTGTGAAGAACGACCTGGTGAAGCCGAACGGCCAGAGCACGACGCGTGACGAAACCGATCCATCCAAACCTCCTTTTCCGCTCGGTCGATAGTGAACTATTTCCAGTATAAGGATGGCGTGCTGTGCGCCGAAGGCGTGCGGCTGGACA
>JBBSKJ010000295.1:0-3623 GCA_038256475.1 Micropepsales bacterium
GCGAATTCAGGCACGTGATGCCGTGATTGAGCGCCAGGCCCGAACGTGGCCGCACCTGTGCTTCCACCCCCAGCGGCACTTCGCTGGCGATGCCGGTCGCCACCGCCATGCGAGCGCCGGGCGCCAGGGCGATTTCGCTGTCGATGGCGGCCAGCAGGTCGAGGCCCGCCGAACCCGGCGTGGCGTAATGCGGCAGGGGCAGGTCCGCCCCGTTTGCAAGCTTCTTGATTCCGACTTTCATGCCGCCCCTTTGAGCTTTTCCGCGATGCGCGCGGCCAGCCGCGTGCCCACTTCATTCTTCGTCATATCAGGCCAGTCTTCGGTGCCGGCCTCGCTGATCAGATGCACGCGGTTGCGCTCACCGCCCATCACATCGCCTGACACGTCATTGGCGATGATCCAATCCGCGCCCTTGCGCGTGCGCTTGGCCACCGCATTGGGCACCACATCGTCGGTTTCGGCGGCAAAGCCGATCACCAGCCGCGGCCGGGCCGCATGAGCGGACAGGGTGGCCAATATGTCGGGATTTTCCACCAGCTTGATCAGCGGCACGACGCGGCCCTCTGAAGAATTGGCAGTAGATTTCTTGATCTTGCTGTTGGCGGCAAAGTCGGGCCGCCAGTCGGCCACGGCCGCCGCCATCACCAGCACGTCGGCGGGCAGGGCCGCTTCGCAGGCCGCCAGCATTTCGCGGGCGGTGGTGACTCGCTGCAGCTTGACGCCCTGGGGCGCGGCCAGGGCGACGGGACCGGAGATCAATGTCGTGTCGGCACCGGCCCGGGCCAGCGCATCGGCGATGGCATAGCCCTGTTTGCCGCTGGAATGATTGGCCAGGAAACGCACCGGATCGACAGGCTCACGAGTTGGGCCGGCGGTTACGAGCGCGCGTACCCCCGCCAGCGGTCCTTCAACCGCCAGGGCGCGTTCGATGGCGGCAACGATCTCGAGCGGCTCGGCCATGCGGCCCGGCCCGAATTCGCCGCAGGCCATTTCGCCATCATTGGGGCCGACGAACAGAACGCCGTCCTTCACAAGGATATCGCGGTTGCGCGTCACCGAAGCGCTTTGCCACATCCGCACATTCATGGCCGGCGCCATCAGCACCGGCTTGTCGGTCGCCAGCAGGGCGGTGGAGGCCAGATCATTGGCCAGACCATTCGCCATCTTGGCCATCAGGTCGGCAGTGGCCGGCGCGACGACGACAAGATCGGCGCTGCGCGACAGCTGGATATGGCCCATCTGCGCCTCATCGGTCAGGCTGAAAAGGTCGCTGTAGATTTTTTCGCCGGTCAGGGCCGAGAGTGACAGCGGCGTGACGAACTCCGCGCCGGCCTTGGTGAGGATAGCGCGTGTGCTGACGCCCCGCTCGGCGAGGCGGCGCACCAGTTCAAGCGCCTTGTAAGCCGCGATGCCGCCACCGATGATCAGAAGAACGCTTTTGCCGCGCACGAAAAATCCACGCTGAGTTGGATGGGGTATATAGCAAATCACGCCAGGCAAGTGTAATTCATACATAACCAATTGAATTTAAGCCATAAATTACCGGTTAAGCCTGCATTCATGCGGCGCTGTCATGCTGTTGCCATGACTATGACGACTGGTGACCTTTATCGTTTGGCGGGAGACCTTGCAGCAGAGCATGGTCCGGCGGCGTCTGATTATGCCAGCCGCGCCGTCATGACGCTGGAAGCGGAAGGCGCCCATGATCGGGCCCAGTTCTGGTTCGTGATGCTGGTTCTTCTGGGCGACATCCATTCGGGCCGTGTCGATCCCGAGGGGCGCATCTCCATTCACTAGTCTAAAGCCCGGCGAAATGGGCTAGCATGGTCTCGCGCATTCGCAGGACCTTTCATGCCGCTCGATCCCCAGGTGAAAGCCTTTCTCGACAAGGCCGCCGCGATCCCGCGCCCCAAGGCGTGGGACGTGCCGCCGGCGATCACGCGCCAGGCTTTTGCCGGCATGATGCAACTGACAGCCCCCAAGGACGTCCCCGTCGGCAAGATTGACAACTTCACCATTTCGGGTCCGGGCGGCGAAATTCGCGCCCGTGCCTATGCGCCCGTCGCGGCCAGCGGTCCCTTGTCGGCGCTGATTTTTTTCCATGGCGGTGGTTTCGTCGCCGGCAGCCTGGAAAGCCATGATGGACTCTGCCGCCTGCTGGCGGCGGAAGGTGGCTTCAAGGTGATCGCGGTCGATTACCGTCTGGCGCCCGAGCATGTCTATCCCGCGGCGCTGGACGATGCGCTGGCCAGTGTGCAGTGGATCGAAGCCAATGCCACCGCGCTGGGTCTGGATGCCGGACGCCTGGCCCTGGGGGGCGACAGCGCCGGCGCCATGCTGGCGGCGATCCTGACCCAGATATTGAAGGAAAAGGGCGGCATCAAGATCGCCAGCCAGCTGCTAATGTTTCCCAACACCCAGATCGGCGGCGACACATCCTCGCTGAACGAATTCGCGGTGGGCTACTTTCTGGAACGGCGTGCCATCGAATACTTCCATTCGCTCTATCTGCCGGCGGATGCCGACCGCAACTCTCCCCGCGTGTCGCCCCTGCGCGGCAAGGATTTTTCCGGCCTGCCCCCCGCCTATGTGATGCTGGCGGGCTATGACCCGCTGCATGATGAAGGCCTGGCCTATGCGGAAAAACTGCGCGCCGCCGGGGTGAAAGTCACCATCGCCGATTATGCCGACATGGTGCATTGCTTCATCTATCTGCAGACGGTGCTGCCCCAGGCCCATGACGCGGTCGCGCGCGCCGCCAAAGCGGTGCGCACCGCTCTGGAAGCCGCTTAAGGCGCGTCCGAAGTCAGAACCGCTTTGGGGTCCAGAACGGCCCTGATCGCGCTGTGCAAATCCGAATCTTGGGTGCCGTCTTTGGGCATTTGCGCCTTCAGAACATCCAGTGCGGCTTGGCGGACGGCTTGCGCCTGCGTCACATCGCCGTTGAGCGCACGCGGAAAGACGAAGGTGCAAACCAGCCCGGCGCCATCATGGCGGGCGCCCGTGATCTGCGTCAGAACCAGGCCATGCGCGCCCGCGCGCGGAACATGGGTGCGCATCGCCTGATCCAATGCGGTGCGCAGGGCGGCGTATAGCACCGGCAGGTTCGACCAGCTGGCGCTGCCGCGCACCCTGTCCACCGTAACGCCGCGATCCAGCAGCAGGGGGCGATAATCCGGCAGCGTCGGGGCTTCCCATGCCTGCGCGCCGAGCTTCCTGGCCAGGGCGGTGAAACGCTTGCGCGAGATTTCGACATCCGCTGTCCGGCCGCTGAAGGTGACGCCGAGCGCTACCGCACTGTCTCCAAGCTGGTTCAGCCCACGCAGCATTTGCGTCATCCGTCGCAGCAGGCTTGGGGCTTGCGTCATGGCTGCCAGGCGGCGGTGGAAGCGCGTTTCTTCGGCATCGGAAAGTCGCTGCGACGTGTGTGTCACGCTTTCTCGCCGGGTCTCGCGCATGGCGGCAAATCCGCTGGCAAAATCGGGAAACAGAGTGTCCAGATGCAACGTGCTGGCGGGCGCGGCGCGGATGCGCAAGGTGGCGGCGGTGACGATACCAAAGTCCACCGGGGATCCCGGCAGAACACCTGATGGGACCAAGCCCTGCGGTGTCGCCAGACGTAC
>JBBSKJ010000296.1:0-3618 GCA_038256475.1 Micropepsales bacterium
TTGGTCGATGTTGACGGGCCCAACGAACGCAAGATCAAAGGCCTGAAGACGTTCCACAACATCGGCAATATCCTCCTTTGTTTGACGAAGAGCGGACCGGTCATGAGCGGACTTGATTATGTCGATCCGAACGGCGGTGGCGGCGGGACGACCTTCAAGGAGTGGAAAGGCGTCGTGGACTCAGAGCGGGAGTTGAACGTGCAATGGGATGGACGCATCCTCGCCGACAAGCGTCAGCGCCGGGTATTCGCGCGCGACATCGTCGAAGATATCGACTGGCTGTTGCAGGCCTGCCCTTCGCCCAGACCTGACGCATGTGTCGTGTTTCCTGGCAACGGCAAGGCGGCGGAGAAGGACCTCGAAAAGGGCATGATCCGCGGTTGCCGGAAGATCGTCGGGAAGCTCAAGCTCAAGGTCAAGGAATACGAAAGACAGGCTGACAAGGCCAGGTTCCTGCCGGGAATGACTGAGCGGCTCCGAATCCTCAAGAGTGTTTAGCCCAATTTTCTCAACCGGGCTTTGCCTTTCTGGCATTGCGCTGCATCGACGGGCTTGAATCATGGAACTGCACGTCGGGCGATTGGCGCAGTGTTCGTAGCGAACGCGCCTGCCCTTGTCACGCGGCGAGTCGGTGGCCGACAGGTGAATCATGGAAAGGCTCTGCATCTGGCACCAGGCATAGCCGATGGCGGCGGGGCGAGCTGTCATGACCTGTTGCTGACACGTCCGCGTGTCGGGACGGGGTCTGGCCTTTGAACACACCGGTGGCGCTCGATGCGCCGTTCCCAGCCACCTGCCCCTTTTTTTCAGCGATCTGGATCAATCCACTGCCACAGCTGATCCCCGCCATTCCAGGACATCCACCCCGCACAATCAATATATGAGGCCCGTTGTCGCAATGCCAATGACAGGCTGCAGTTGTCGCCTCACTGCGGCATGCCGCTCATGATGTCGAAAATGCGGGCAAACGGATGCGACTCGGATTTGCGGAACGATTCGCGAAAATAAACGGGGCCATCCAGGGTCGCCAGATCCTTGACATGCCGGAAGCCCACGATGTCCGCGGCAGGGATCTGGCCCATCTTGGCGATCTCGTGTTCTCCAGTGGCCCATTTATACCAGCGTCTCCTGCGCTTTGCTGCCGGTCACGGTCTGGTCGACCGCCGCCAGGAAGTCCTGCTTCGTCAGTTCGCGCTTGTAGCGCCGCTTGAGGTAGCTGGCGAAGTGCTCATAGATTGCGCCCTCAAGGTACGAACGGTCGGTCCGGGTGGTCGGCGGCTTGAATCCCTGGCGGGCATTGAGCAGCGCGTTCGGCCCGTCGCGGTCGCCACGGAACGTGAAGGCGCTGACGCGCTGGATCTGGTCCATCTCCTTCCAGTCGAGTGCCATTTCGCCCTCGTTGAAGCTGTCGGCGCCGGTCGGGGCGACCTGCGGCCGGAAGGCTGTGTTGGCCGCGCGGTCGCGAATCGCGGCCAACCGTGGCCGCTGGTCCGCTTGACGCGCGTTGCCGATCCGGATCGCGCCACGCGTCACATTGGCGGCCGGTTCGGCCCCCTTCCATAGGGCCTTGACAAGGTGTTGCACGTGCAGACTCAGCCCGGCGCGCAGCGGGACGGCATTGACCGGCGTGATCGGTGGGCAGCTCTTCGGCTGCTCACGCCCGGCGTAATTGGCAATCGGAGTCACCGGAGAGTAGGGCACGGCATGTTTCGGGCCGTACGCATACTTCGGGTTCGGCTCGAAGAAAGGCGGCGACAGGGTTTGTCCTGGGGCTAGTTCGCCATGTCGGCTTGTTTTCGCCTCCTCATCTCCGCCACCAACGCAACACCGCGCCGTGGAACGGGTTGCCTTCGCCAACGCAGTTCACGCGATCGACGTGATGCGCCGGAAGCCGGCGGCAACCAGCCAGGGACGCAGCTTCGGCTCCCACACTCTCTCCACGAAGTGCCGTTGGCTCGCGTTCATCTTGCCGCCGGGCAGATTTGCCAGCGGGGTGCGTTGGGGGCGGTAGCGTCGCTGCAAGGCGAGGAGCGCCGCAGACTTTTCCCGCAGGTGCAGGTCGATGGCGTCAAAGAGAAATTTTGGCGGAAGGAATAGCGGCGGAGCCACCGCGGCGCTGGCCCGGGCGGTGTCGACCTGGTCGAGATTCAGGCGCAGTGGACGCAGGGCGAGCTCGATCTGCAGGTTACGTGGTGGAAGCATCTCCGCTGCACTCAGCCGGGCCGGAGCAGGCGGTGCGCAGAAAACATCGTAGAGGGTCACGGCCTTGGGCGTGGTGGGGTGCTGCCGGTACTCCTGGACGAGAAAGACAAAGAGCAAATCGGGCTGGACTGCTCGCACGCCATAGTCCAGCAAGTCGATCAATTCCTTCCCGCCGCGGCTGAAGATGTCATCGAGGTCAATGGGCATCAAGCCAGTGTATCGATGCCGGGTGCGGCGCTATCGCGCGAGCGGCTGCATATGCGGGTTGGCTTCTTCATGGCGTCGGCAGGCCTGCCGTGGAGAAGACCCGGAGTTCGTGACCATGCGCCGCCTCGCTGAGAGCCAGATCAGCGGCCAGGCCGAATGCACCGGCTTTGCCGTGGTGCGGCCAAGCGCAGTTGGACCCTTCGCCGCCAAAGCGTTTCCCGCCGCATAGAGTTATCTGTGCCCATTCACAACCCGTCGCTACCTGCCGTCACGCCCCCCATGATCTGGACGACCGACGGTACAAAGCGGCCGTTCAGCTACTGGCGGGACGGCGTGATTCAAGCATTCACGGCCTTGACCCCGCAGCAACTGGACGAGCGCCCGACTCACCCTACGCGCCGTCGCTGTTTGCCACCGCCCGCGCGATCGCGACGGGCGTTTAGCTTGTATTCTGGCCGCCAAGCGCGTGCAGGAGACCGAAATGCCCCGGGGCGGTGCATGCCCTCTTCGGGCACCCGACCACCTCTTGGGCCATGGGACAAAACGGGCGTCGAATCTGGTCTCCCGGCTGGCTCAATCAGCGCACCAATCCCGCCGAAGTCACCAGGTCGCGAAGCACCTTGACCTGGCGTTTGACGTGGTCGTGAAACGCCTGCCCGGACAATGAGAATTCGTAGAGCCCGTGCTCCTCCCGAATTCGGGCGAACTCGGGCGTTTTGTATGCTTTGGCAAAGGCGTCGGCGTAGAACTGGTAGTCGGCGTCGCTCACGTTCTTGCCCATGTAGAAGCCGCGAAACAGGGTCCAGTTCACGTCCACGCCCTGTTCTTTGGCGGTGGGTACGTTTTGAAACGGAACGGGCAGGCGCTTGTCGGCCAGCACGGCCAGCACCCGCATCTTGCCGCCGCGCACGTGGGCGCGCAATTCGGAGATGTCGCCGGTGTAGACGTCGATGTTGCCGTTGATCAGGTTGGTGATGGCTTCGCCACCGCCGTCAAAGGCCACGTAGCGCATGCTTTTGGGCAGGCCACCCGCGGCCTGCATCAAAAGTGCGCCCTTGACCCAGTCCTGGCTACCGATGGAGCCGCCAGCGCCAATAAGGGTACCGCCAGGATCGGTTTTAAGGGCATGCATGAGCGTGCTCAGCTTGTCAAAGCGGGAGTCGGCGCGCACCACCACGGCGCCATAGTCGGCTCCGGCGGAGGCGACAA
>JBBSKJ010000297.1:0-3615 GCA_038256475.1 Micropepsales bacterium
CGCTTTCCTTTTTCCACAAGGGGGCGTCGGTCTTCAGATAGTCCATCAGCACCCGGACTGCATCGAAGGCATTGGCCCGGTGGATGGACAGCGCCGCCACCAGCACGATGGCCTCGCCCGGCGCGATGGCGCCAACACGGTGTACCACCAGAATATCGGGGCAGTTGAAACGGGTGCTGACCTCTTTTGTCAGCCGCGCGATCTCTTTTTCGCTGAAGCCGGGATAGTGGTCGATACGCAATTCCTGCACGCCGGCGCCATCGGTAGCGGCACGGCAGGTGCCGACGAAGCTTACCAGCGCGCCTGTATCGTCGCGGCCTCTGGCGAAGGCCGCCATTTCGGCCTGCGGATCGAATGCCTGCTGCACGACGCGAATCTGCATCTCACCCCCCGCTCATCGGCGGCAGGAAGGCGACCTCGTCGCCATCCACTACCGATGCGGTCAGATCATGCGCCACGCATTGATTGAGGATCAGCCGGGTGGTGGTTGCCGCCATCGCCTGCCCCAGCCGTGGTTGCTGGCGCGCGACCCAGTGCTTGAGATCGGACAGGGTTTGCACATCGCCCGGCAGCGCGACATCGGTGAGGTCGGCCATGTCGCCAAACTTTCCCAGGAAGACCAGCTTGACCATTCAGCCCCCCGTCATCGACATGTGGCGGGCCAGGGCCGGAGCGGCGCCGCGCAGTGGCAATTGGAAATCATGGGCCTTGGGCTTGGCGGCAAGCGCCTTGCTGATGGCGGCGTGCAGCGGCGCATCACGGGTGCTTTCGCGCAAGGGTGCGCGCAAATCCACGGCGCCGGACTGCCCCAGACACATGAACAGCATTCCGGTGCAGGTGACGCGCATGCGTCGGCAGCTTTCGCAGAAATTGTTGGTCATCGGGGTAATGAAACCCAGCTTGCCGCCGGTCTCAGCCACCCGCACATAGCGCGCCGGACCACCGCTGCGGTCGGCAAGTTCGGTCAATGTCCAAAAAGATTCCAGGTCGCGGCGCACAGCGGCCAGCGACAGGAACTGGTCGGTGCGGTCTTCATCCACCGCGCCTAGCGGCATGGTTTCGATCAGGGTGATATCCATGCCACCGTCATGGGCCCATTGGACAAGGCGGGGCAGCTCGGCTTGGTTGTCACGCTTCAGCGCCACGGTGTTGATCTTGACCCGGATGCCGGCGTCCTGGGCGGCGGAAATCCCGTCCAGCACCTGATACAGGCTGTCGCCGCGCGCGATGCGGGCAAAGGTGGTGCGATCCAGCGTGTCGAGCGAGACATTGATGCGCCTGATGCCGGCTGCCGCCAGCCCCTTGGCATATTCGCGCAAGCGCACGCCATTGGTGGTCATGGTCAGTTCATCCAGCGCGCCGCTTTCAAGATGGCGTGACAGATTGCTTGCAAGCCCAACTATCCCACGCCGCACCAGCGGCTCACCGCCGGTCAGTCGCAGATGCCTGACGCCTCGCTGCACAAAGGCAGTGCACAGCCGGTCGATCTCTTCCAGGCTCAGCAGGTCCCGCTTGGGCAGAAAATCCATCTGCGCGCTCATGCAATAGGTACAGCGCAGATTGCAGCGGTCGGTGACCGACACGCGCAGATAATCCACCGTCCGGCCGAACGGATCGATCAGGGCTTTCGTCTCAACAGGGGACGGCATGGCAGCACCATAGGCCAATCGTGGATGCAAAAACAGCACCGCGTGTCGCAACGCCGCGGAACCGCGAGCTACATTCCGCCTTTGATGCGGTTATACTGACGTCATGGCGCTCACCATCCTGCTGATCGATACCGATGAGGAACGCGCCCGGGCGCTGGGCGAAAAACTGTCCGAATCCGGCTATGCGCGTATTGTGCGGGCCAAAGGCCCCGACATGGCCGCCGCAGTGGAGCGCGACAGGCCGGATCTGGTCATTATCGATATGGCCCTGCCAGACCGTGACGCGCTGGAGGATATTCGCAGCGTATCGGCCGCCAGCCCGGTGGTGATGTTCGCCGGTACCGACGATCCCGGCTTTGCCCAGGAAGCGATCGCTGCGGGCGTGTGTTCCTACAATCTTTCCGGTGTCGCCTTGCAGGATGTGCGGCCCATCATGGCCTCGGCCATCGCATTGTTTCAGCGCTATCGGCATGTCGAAACCGAGCTGGCCGCCGCCAAGGCGCTGCTGGACGAGCGCCGCCTGATCGAACGGGCCAAGGCGATCCTGATGAAAAACCGCAAGATGACGGAACCGGAAGCCTATCGCTGGCTGCAGAAGAAGGCGATGAACGAAAGCCGCAAGCTGGCCGAGATCGTGGTGGAATTCGTGCGGCAGGACGAAGCCGCAAAGCGGGAGACGGGCCCATGAGCGAGGTCGTGGCACTGAAAAGGCCGCGCGGCGGCACGAAATTGCGCATCGGCTTTCTGCGCCTGACCGATTCCGCGCCCGCCATCGTGGCGCAGGAATTCGGCTATTTCGCCGAAGAAGGCGTGGACGCAGAACTGCTGGAAGAACCTTCCTGGGCCAATATCGCCGACAAGCTGGCCTATGGGTTTCTGGACGCCGCCGTGATCGTGCCGCCCCTGGCTTTCGCCGTCGAGTTGGGGCTTCGCGGTGTCAGCCAGAAGCTGATCATTCCCTGCAATCTCAGCCTGGGCGGAAACACCATTACCCTGTCGCGCGATCTGGCGGCGCAAGTGCGCAAGGTTGCCGCCAGCGACGGGCTTTCCAAGCCGCGCGCGCTGGCCGCCAGCCTTAAGGGGCGCGATGAGCCGCTGCCGCTGGGCATTGTGCACGCCTACTCAACCCACAATCTGCTGCTGCGCTATTGGCTGGCGACTGGCGGGCTGGAGGCAGGGCGCGATGTGCGCCTCAGCGTGGTGCCGCCCGCCCGCGCCGTTGAAGCCTTGCAATCAGGACAGATCGCCGGCTTCTGCGCTGGCGCGCCCTGGGGCGAGATCGCGGCCCGCGCGGGTGCCGGCGTTACGCTGGCCACCTCCGATGACATCTGGCGCGCCGCACCCGAAAAAGCCTTCGCCGTGCGGGCACGCTGGGCAGAAGAAAATGCCAAGGCCCTGAAGGGCGCGATCAGGGCGCTGGTCCGCGCCGCGCAATTCTGTGACGCACCGGAGAACGCCTCGTATACCGGCGCGCTGCTGTCGCGGCAGAAATATCTTGGCGTGGACAGCCACGCGATCCTGTCATCGCTGCCCGGGGGCGCGGTCAGCCAGGACAATCTCTCCCGCTTCTGGCGCAGCGCCGCGACCTTTCCCTGGCGCAGCCATGCGCTGTGGTTCCTGCACCAGATGGCGCGCTGGGACTTGATCGGTTTGGTGGATTGCGAGGCGCTGGCGACACGCGTGTACCGCCCGGACCTTTATCGCGCGGCGCTGGCGCCGCTGGGGCTCAGCGTTCCGCTCGCCGATGCCAAGCCCGAAGGCGCCCACAATTCGGCATGGCAGCTGGATGCCGCACCCAGCCCCATCGCCATGGGCCCCGACAGCTTCTGCGATCGCGCGGTTTTCGACCCCATCCGGACTCCGGCCAGCTTCTAGGCAGCCGAAGTGCGCTGCACAAATTTTCATCGTTTGGCGCTTGGTTTGGGCACAAAACCCCGCTGATTCGGTGGAAAATTGTCGGATTTCC
>JBBSKJ010000298.1:0-3605 GCA_038256475.1 Micropepsales bacterium
ACGCTCTTGCCGGTCAGGGATTCAAAAGCGAGGCCGGCCACGGCCGACACCGCGCCCCACAGCCCGCCATACAGCGTACCGCCCGCGAGCTTCTCAATCGGGTCCAGCCGCTCGCCGGTGGCAGCGCGATAGATGGTGCCGATCACCGGCAGGTGTTGCAGCGGATTGATCACGTCCCACAGGTGATCGAAGAAATCTTCTTCCTCCGGCACACCCTTCACATGGGCGATGTCAGCAGCCCTGGTATCCGCGGCATCCGCAGGCTTGGCGGGCGGCGGGCGCAGGGTGCCGTATGGCGGCATGGCCACCATCATCTTGCGCACGGGGTCGAAGGTCATCATCCGGCAGGAACAAAGCAAGCGCCGCGCCAGCAATTTTCCGCGCTATTGCTGGGATTTGATCCGGGTGCGGCGCGGTCAGCCCGGCAAGATTTGCCGCCCCGCATGCGGCCGGGCTAGTCTTGGGTCACCCCAACCCGCAAAGCGACTCATGCCGACACGCATCCTTCTGGCAGAAAGCGATTCGGTCCTGCGCGCCAGCCTGGCCGAGCAGCTTCAGCATGAAGGCTATGACGTTGTTGCCGCCCGCACTGCCGAGGATGCGGCGCATGCGGTGCGCGGCGGCTCGTTTGCTTTCGCCATCATCGGACTGGACGATGGCGTCGGCGTCGCGGCGGCGCTGCGCGCGGCGGGCCTCAGCGCGCCGCTGCTGCTGCTGGGCGAAAGCACCACCCAGGAAAGCCTGGCAAAGCCGTTCCGTTTTTCCGCCCTGCTGGCGCGGATGCACGCCCTGCTCACCCATCATGCCGCCAGCGGCGATACGGCGGTCAGGATCGGGCCTTACACCTTCCATCCGTCGGCCAAGCTGCTGCAGGCGGGCGGGCGCAAGGTGCGGCTGACCGAGAAGGAAACCAATATTCTCAAGTTCCTTCATGCCAATGCCGGAACGGTGCCACGCGACATCCTGCTGCATGAAGTCTGGTGTTATGGCCCGACGGTGGCCACCCACACCCTGGAAACCCACATTTACCGCCTGCGCAAGAAGATCGAGCAGGACCCCACCCGGGCCCAGATTCTGCTCACAGAGGGTGGCGGTTACCGTTTATCCGCCTGACGGCCATTAACGTCTTGTTTAACGCGCGTTAACACCTGGCTTCTAGAAAAGCGGGATGGGAAAGCGCCCACCGACATCCGAACCGTCCTCCGCACCCGGCCCACGCCGGGGCTCGCGCGCCCCCAATCCCACCTCGCGGCCCGCATCGGCCCATGCCGACTCCGCGCCGCGCGGACCCAAGCGCCGCTCCACCTGGCCTTATGTGCTGGTGATGCTGTGCGCCTGGGGCGTGATCTTCGGTGGCCTGTTCTTCTCGCATTTCCTTTCCAGCCTGCCGGATGTCGGCAACCTGATGGTCTCGGGTCCGTCGCAGGACATCACCATTCTGGATGATCGTGGCCGCCAGATCGCGCGCCGTGGCCTGACCCAAGGCCAGATGGTGCGCGCCGAAGACCTTCCCGATTACGTCTCCAACGCCTTCATCGCCATCGAGGATCGCCGCTTTCGCATGCATCTGGGCGTCGATCCCATCGGCCTGGTGCGCGCCGCCACCACCAACATGATGGCCGGGCGCGTGGTACAGGGCGGCTCGACCCTGACCCAGCAGCTGGCCAAGAACCTGTTCCTCAGCCCCAGCCGCACCTATGAGCGCAAAGTACAGGAAGCCATGCTGGCCCTGTATCTGGAGTCGCGTTACACCAAGAACCAGCTTCTGACCCTGTATCTCAACCGGGTGTATTTCGGTGCCGGGGTCTACGGCATTGAAGCAGCGGCACAGAAATTCTTTGGCAAGCGTGCGGCCGAACTGGGCCTGACCGAAGCCGCCATGATTGCGGGCAGCGTCAAGGCGCCTGCCCGCTACAATCCGATCGCCGATACCGATGCCTCGCTCGCCCGCGCCAGGCTCGTGCTGCGCGCCATGCAGGATTCCGGTTTCATCGACGAGGAAACCCGCGGCCTGGCCCAGGCAACGCGGCCGCGCATCGTGCATGTCACCGGCACGCCAGGCGCGGGCTGGTTTGCCGACTGGATCGTGTCGCGCCTGCGCGACCATATCGCCGACGCCGCCGAACCGATCATTGTGGAGACCAGCTTCGACTTGGAAACCCAGACACTGGCCGAGCGCGCCGTGGCGCGCGGGCTCGCCACCGACGGTGAGGCGCTGAATGCCGGGCAAGCGGCGCTGGTCGCCATGACGACCGACGGCGCGGTGCGCGCCATGGTGGGCGGGCGCAGCTATGGATCTTCGACCTTCAACCGCGCCACCGATGCGGTGCGCCAGCCGGGCAGCGCTTTCAAGCCGTTCGTCTATCTCGCCGCGCTGGAGCATGGCCACACCCCGGACGAAATCGTCAATGACGCGCCGGTGAACATCAATGGCTGGCGGCCGCAGAATTACGAAGGCCGCGTGCAGGGCGAGATGCCGCTAATCCGCGCTTTCGCGCAGTCCTCCAACTCGGTCGCCGCCCAGCTCACCGCCGAAGTCGGTCCCAAGGTGGTGGCGCGCACCGCGCGGCGGCTGGGCATCGCTTCGCCGCTGATGGAAGTCTCTTCCCTCGCGCTGGGCACATCGGGCGTGACGCCGCTGGAACTGACCGGGGCCTATGCGCCCTTTGCCAATGGCGGCATCGGGGTCGAGCCCTTCGGCATCCTGCGCATCCGTACCAAGAGCGGCAAAGTCCTCTACCAGCGCGCGCGCGCCGGCAACGATGCGGTGATGAGCGCCAATGACAATATCCAGATGACACGGCTTATGATGGAGACACTGGCCACCGGCACCGGCAAGGCCGGGCGGCTTTCGGACCGCGACAGCGCCGGCAAGACCGGCACCACCCAGGATTTCCGCGATGCCTGGTTTGTCGGCTTCTCCGCCGATCTGGTCACGGGCGTGTGGATCGGCAACGACAACAACAGCCCGATGGTCAAGGCGACCGGCGGCGGCCTGCCGGCGCGCATCTTCAAGAACTTCATGGAGAATGCGGGGCAAAACCTGCCGCCGCGCCCGCTGGGCACCACCATGGTGGCTTCGGCGGAGCAGATTGTCCCGCCCGATGCGCCCGAGCCGCAGGAAGACGGTCAGCAACGCCCCGACGCCTTCCAGCGCATCCTCAGCGGTCTGTTCGGCGGCTAACGGGCGCGGATGCGCCCCATTTCAACAACCCGCCGCGGAGTAGCGCTGCAAATCGCGCCCGTTCTGTTTGAGCCAGTCCTGCGGCGCGTCCAGATCATCAACCAGAGAGCGAACATGGGCCCAGAAACGCGGGCTGTGATTCATCTCGCGAAGATGCGCCACTTCATGCGCCACCACATAATCCAGCACAAAATCCGGGGCCAGGATCAGCCGCCAGGAAAAGGACAGCGAGCGCGTCGATGAGCAGGAGCCCCAGCGGCTGGCGGTGTCGCGCACCGTAATGCGCGATGGCTTGACGTCGATCCGCGCGGCAAGCGCCAATGCCCGTTCTTCGAACAAAGCGCGCCCCTCGCGCTTCAGGAAATCCAGCACCCGGCGCGGCGCATGCGCCTCGCGCCCGCGCACCCAGATGATGCCATCC
>JBBSKJ010000299.1:0-3595 GCA_038256475.1 Micropepsales bacterium
CGCTGCTGCCGGTCCTGGCGGCGCTCAGAAAAGAAGGCGTGCTGGCGTCATGACGGTAAAGGCGGGGATTGTCGGATGGCCGGTGGCGCAGTCGCTGTCGCCCGTGCTGCATGGCTATTGGCTGAGGCAGATGGGGATCGACGGCGAGATGCTGCGCGTGCCCGCCCCGCCGGAAGAATTTCGTGATGTCATCGCGCGGCTGCGCGCCGAAGGCCTTGCCGGCGTCAACGTCACCGTGCCGCACAAGGAAACGGCTTTCGCGCTGGCCGACCGGGTCGACGCGGCGGCGAAAATAGCGGGTGCGGCCAATCTTCTGGTGTTCCATGCCGGTGCGATTGAAGGGCGCAACACCGACAGTTACGGCCTGGCTGAATCCCTGCGCGAAAATATTGGCGCGCTGAGCGGCGCCGATGTGGTGCTGCTGGGCGCCGGCGGCGCGGCGCGCGGCGCGGTGCTGGCGCTGGAAAATCTGGGCGCGGGCACCATCCATATTCTCAACCGCGATGCGGAGCGCGCCAAAAATCTGGCGGCGCAGCTTGGCCCTCACGTCAACGCCCGGCTTGTCCCCGGCGCGCTGGCCGACTGGAAGAATGCAGCGGCCAAAGCCGCGCTGCTGGTCAACAGCACCAGCGCCGGGATGAGCGGCAGCCCGCCGCTCGATCTGGATCTGGCGGCGCTTCCGCAAAAGGCTGCGGTTTGCGACATCGTCTACAAGCCATTGGAAACGGCGCTGCTGAAAGGTGCGGCCGCGCGTGGGCACAAGATCATCGATGGCCTGGGGATGCTGATGCATCAGGCCGTGCCGTCTTTCGAAGCCTTTTTCGGCAAGCGCCCGCAGGTCGATGCGGGCCTGCGTGCCGCGCTGGAAAGTGCATTGCTTGGCTCAAAATAAACCTTTCGTGATCGGCCTGACCGGCTCGATCGGCATGGGCAAAAGCGAAACCGCCAAGCTGTTTGGCGGCGAAGGCATTCCCGTGTTCGACGCCGATGCGGTGGTGCATGAGCTTTATGCCGGTGAAGCCGCGGCGATGATCGAGGCTGCCTTTCCCGGCTCGACAAAGCGTGGGGTGGTGGACCGGGCTGCGCTGGCGCGGCTGGTGACTAGCGAGCCGGGCGCGCTGGATCGGCTCGAAAGCCTGATACACCCGCTTGTGGCCGAGCGGCGGGCCCAATTCCTGGAGAATACGAAAGCACCGATTGTCCTCTTGGATATTCCCCTGCTGCTGGAAACCGGGACCCCGACGGATGCGGTGGTGGTGGTCACCGCGCCGCCGCAGGCGCAGCGTCAGCGCGTATTGGCCCGTCCCGGCATGACGGAAGCGAAATTCAACGCTTTGCTTGCGCGGCAGATGAGCGACACCCAAAAGCGTCAACAGGCCGATTACCTGGTGACCACCGACAAGGGCTTGGATGACGCCCGCGAACAGGTGAAAATGATCCTGGCGGACGTGCGGGCAAAGATGAATGCGTGAAATTGTTTTCGATACGGAAACGACCGGCTTCGAGCCCAGCGATGGGCATGGCCCCCGCGGCTTTCGCGTAGCGAAGGCCGCCATTAAAAAAACGATGCGATGATGCGAGAGATAGTATTCGACACCGAAACGACGGGCTTCGAGCCCAGCGATGGTCATCGCATCGTGGAAATTGGTTGTGTCGAGCTGGTCGATAAGTTTCCGACCGGCCGGACGCTGCAATTTTACCAGAATCCCGAACGCGACGTGCCCATAGAGTCCCAGCGGGTGCATGGCCTGTCGGCGGAATTCCTGGCCGACAAGGCTCTGTTTGCCCATGTGGTCGACGAGTTTCTGGAGTTTCTGGGTGACTCGCCGCTGGTCATCCACAATGCCAGCTTCGACATCAAGTTCATCAATGCCGAACTGAAGCGGGTGGGCAAAGGCCCGATCCCGCTGGCCCGCGCCATCGACACGATTGAAATCGCCAAGCGCAAGTTTCCGGGCGCGCGCTATTCGCTGGACGAGTTGTGCCGGCGGTTTGGCGTCGACCTCTCCGTGCGCACCAAGCATGGCGCGCTGCTGGACGCCCAGCTGACGGCGGAAATCTATCTGGAACTGATCGGCGGCCGGCAGAAGGGCCTGATGCTGGCGCCGGTGGAAATCGCCGCCGCCCAGGCCGGTGAGCCGGTGCGCGCGGCCCGCCAGCGTCCCGAAAAGCTGGCGCCATTGATCACGGCGGTGGAAATCGAAATCCATGCCGCTTTTGTCACCAAGGAGCTTGGTGACAAAAATCTCTGGAACGCATAGGAATCTGTCATTCCCGCGCAAGCGGGAATCCATTTTTCAACCTGCGTTGTCGGCAAGATGGATTCCCGCTTGCGCGGGAATGACAAAGAGGGTTAAGCGACGCCTTGCGGCGCCCCCCCCGGCACCTGGCCGCCGGCCTGGCTGACGCGGGCCTGATACAGCGCCATGAAGTCGATCGGCTCGATCATCAGGGGCGGCATGCCGCCGTCGCGCACCACATCCGAGACGATGCGGCGGACAAACGGGAACAGCATGTGCGGCGCCTGGATCAGCAGGATGGCCTGCTGGGTGGCGGTGTCGGGCACGTTCTTCAGCTGGAACACGCCGGCATAGGCGACTTCCAGCAGGAACAAGGGCTTTTCCTCATTTTTTGCGTCGACGCGGATCTTGAGTTCCACCTCGAAAATCTCGTCCTCGACCCGCTTGGCGTTCAGGTCCACGGCCAGGTCGATCTGGGGCCGCTGGGCGATTTCGTTCACCGCGCCGGGATTTTCGAACGACAAATCCTTGATGTACTGGGCCATGACCTGGAGGTTGGGCACCTGGGGGGCGTCGGGAGTGGTTCCTTCGCTGCTCATTGTGGTAATCTTCCTGCCCGTCTGACGGGCTTTGTGGCTGAATTCGGCCCGCGCGCTACCATGGATTGCGCGGCCCTGACAAGGAAAAGCGCTTCACAAGCCTCGTTCCGGGCGGGTAGGGTCCACCTCACTACGGGGCGGGTCGGTAGTAAAAGGTTGCATCATGCCGGATTCGCAAACACTGGGTCTTTTCATCGCCGCCACCCTGGCCGGCATTGTCTGCTTTCGCCTCTACTGGATTCTGGGGCGCCGTACCGGCCATCAGCCGACGGAGCAGCCCAAGCAGCCCTCGCCCTTGAGCCCGCCCGCACCGGTGGCCCAGCCCGTCCCGGCCACAGCCGACGCCGCGCCCCCCACCGCCAACAAGGGCCTGATGGAAATTCAGCTGGCCGACCGCAGCTTCGACGCGGCGCGTTTTGTCGGCGGCGCCCAGCAGGCCTACACCATGATCGTCGACGCCTTTGCGAAAGGCGACCGCGACACCCTGCGCCCGCTTCTGGCCCCCGATGTGATGACGGCATTTGACGGCGCCATCGAAGGCCGCAGCGAACCGCCCCCGCCGCTCACCAAGCTGCTGGACGCCAAGATCGTGGGCGCCGTGCTCGATGGCCGCCAGGCCGAGATCACTGTCGCCTTTACGGCGGAGTTCGATGCCGCGCCGGTAACCGATGTCTGGACCTTCGCGCGCGACGTCAAATCCCGCGATCCCAACTGGCTCTTGGTCACGACCGCCGGTGACATGCCCGGATGAGGGCA
>JBBSKJ010000300.1:0-3595 GCA_038256475.1 Micropepsales bacterium
ACGCCGCGCCTGGCAGGGCCTGGCCGATTTCGCCGCCGCCGATCCAGTCTATCGCGTCACCCAGCCGCTGCGGGTGATAGTGATCCCGGCCCGCAATTACTGGGACGCGAACTATATGGGCACCCATTATCCCGATTCCGTGGTGCGCGACGGCCGGCCCGGCGCGCCGCCTGCCAATTTCTGGTGGAGCGGAGATGGTGCGCAGGCGGGCATTTTCTGGCACCGGCTGGATTCACTGTGGCTGCCGGCAGCATTGCTGGAAGACGACAAGCGCCCAGCGCTGGTCGATGCCTGGTTCGCCGCTTCGCGCCATTGGGAGATGGCTTTTCATTTTAACAAGGGGCTCGCGGGGGCAGACGCAACGACCTTGGCCGCATCGCGCGAAACCTCGGTCAACCCCAAAGCGCTTGGCGCATTCGCGCTCGCCATCATTGGGGCGGGTAGGGGATCGCTGTTCGACGGATTGGCGAAGCCCGAAATGACCGTGGCCCGCAGCAATGCGGGAAAAGTGAAGCTTTCAATGGACGCTCTGCGGACCGTGGCGCCGGATGGCGGCAGCTATCTGTCGGAGTGCGATTACTTCATCGCGGACTGGCGCTCGGCCTGGGGCGAAAACTGGCAGCGGCTGGATCGCATCAAACGGCGGTACGATCCCCGCGGGCTGTTCATTATCCACCACGGCATCGGCAGCGAAGCCTGGAGCCGGGACGGCTTTACCAGCCTTTAGGCGATAATATCCGGCAGCAAGCCGTTGTTGATTTCGGTAATCTCGTCCTTCAGCTGAAGCTTGCGCTTTTTCAGCCGCGCCAGCGCCATCAGATCGGGATTGCCCGATTGCACCATCGCATCGATCGCCTGGTCCAGGTCGCGATGTTCCTGTGTCAGCTGGGTCAGCTTGGCGCGGGCGCCGACTTCATCAGGACCAACGACGCGACTCATTTCGCACTCTTCTTGCGGCGGCTCTTGGCGACATCTTCGCCCCAGCGCTTCATGTCGGGCCAGTCATAGCCTAGCAGGTCCAGGGCGCGCCCCACCATCTGGTCCACCAGGTCGGACAAAGTTTTTGGCTCGGCATAAAAGGCGGGCACGGGGGGCAGGATGATGGCGCCCATTTCGGCCAGCGACGTCATGGTGCGCAGGTGCCCCAGATGCAGCGGCGTCTCGCGCACCATCAGCACCAGCGGGCGGCGTTCCTTCAGCATCACATCGGCGGCGCGCGTCAGGCAGTTGGTGGTCACGCCGGTGGCGATTTCGCTCATGGTCCGCACCGAGCAGGGGGCGACGATCATGCCCCTGGTCCGGAAGCTGCCGCTGGCGATGGGCGCGGCGATGTCGGTGACCGCATAGGTATAGTCCGCCTTGGCGGCAACCTGTTTGGGGGAAAGCTTGGTTTCATAACCGATGGTCATTTCCGCCGGCTTGGTCATCACCAGATGCGATTCTATTCCCAACTCGCTACAGGCTTCCAGCAGGCGGATGCCATAGGCCACGCCCGACGCCCCGGACAGGCCGATAACCAGCCGTTCCGCTTCGTTTTTCTGGGGTTCCGGACGCTTCATCGCCTCCCGTTAGCACTTCTTAAGTCAAGGGCAAAGAGTTTCGGTTTTAACGCCTTTTAAGGATGACAGGAGGCGGGTTTGGTGGTTTGATTTTCGGGCCAGGTGCGTAGCGCCCTAGCGTTGCGCGCCGCCCGATCTAACGATGAGGTGAATGAATGGCGCTACAAGGACACATCAACCATCTGTCCAACCAGCACAAGAAAATCGAAAACATTATCGAGAGCGAGATGTCCAATCCCGATTGGGATGAAATCCGGGTCGCTGCTCTGAAAAAACAAAAACTCCGGATCAAGGACGAGCTCGAGCGACTTCGAGCCACCACCGTCAACTGAGCCTGATTTCCCCGGCGCGCGCGCCGCTTCGAGCCTGCGCAGCAGGCGAAGGCCGTGCCGCGCGGGGAACGCTCACAAACTCTTCGCCATCTCCCGCAGGACAAATTTCTGAATCTTGCCCGTCGATGTCTTGGGCAATTCGGAAAAGACGATGGTGCGCGGCATCTTGAACTTGGCCAGGCGCTCGCGCGCGAAGGCCAGAATATCGGATTGCGACACGGTCTTGCCGGGGCGCAGCTCCACGAAGGCGCAAGGATGCTCGCCCCATTTGGCGTCGGGCCGCGCCACCACCGCCACGAACATCACCGCCGGATGCTTGGCGATGACATTCTCCACTTCGATGGAGGAAATGTTCTCGCCGCCGGAAATGATGATGTCCTTGGAACGATCCTTCAGCTGGATATAGCCGTCGGGATACATCACGCCCAGATCGCCGGTGTGAAACCAGCCGCCGGCAAAAGCGTCGCGTGTCGCTTTGGGGTTTTTCAGATAGCCGCGCATCACGATATTGCCGCGCATCATCACCTCGCCGATGGTTTTGCCGTCGGCGGGAACCGGCTTCATCGTTTTGGGATTGCGCACCGTCAATTCTTCCAGCGGCGCATAGCGCACACCCTGGCGCGCTTTCCTGGCGGCGCGGTCCGGCGGGCTCAGCGCGTCCCATTCGCCATGCCATTCATTGACCACGGCGGGGCCATAGACCTCGGTCAGGCCATAGACATGCACCACTTCGAACCCGGCTTCCGCCATCGCGGCCAGCACGCTTTCGGGCGGTGGCGCGGCGGCGGCCATGAAGCGCACCTTTTGCTCAAAGCTCTTGCGCTCGGCTTCCGTGGCGTTGACCAGGGTCGACATCACGATGGGCGCGCCGCACAGATGGGTGACGCCATGCTCGGCCAGCGCCTCGAAGATCGCGCCCGCCCGCACCCAGCGCAGGCAGACATGGGTGCCGGCCACCGCCGACAGCGACCAGGGCATGCACCAGCCGTTGCAGTGAAACATGGGCAGGGTCCACAGCAGCACCGGGTGATCCACCATGGTGCCGGCCAGGGCGTTGCCGTAGCACATCAGCGCCGCGCCGCGATGATGATAGACCACGCCCTTGGGATTGCCGGTGGTGCCGGAGGTGTAGTTCAGCGCGATGGCGTCCCATTCATCGGCCGGCATTTTCCAGGCGAAGTCGGGATTGCCACTCTTCAGGAATTTCTCGTAATCGATTTTGCCCAGCCGCGCGCCGCTTTGCGGAAATTGCCGGTCGTCGTAATCGATTACCAGCGGCTTCTTCTTCAGCAGCGCCAGCGCCGCGGCGACGGTGGCGGAAAATTCCCGGTCGGTGATTAGAACCTTGGCGCCGCCATGCTCCAGCATGAAGGCGATGGCGGTGGCATCCAGACGTGTGTTCAGGGCATTCAGCACCGCCCCCAGCATGGGCACGCCATAATGGGCTTCCAGCATCGGCGGGGTGTTGGCCAGCATCACCGCCACCGTGTCGCCTTTCTTGATGCCCTTCTGGGCCAGGGCAGATGCAAGCCGGCGGCTGCGGGCATAGAAGTCGGCATACCCGATGCGCTGGCGGCCGTGAATAATGGCGGTGCGGTCCGGAAAGGTGCTGGCGGCGCGTTCCAGAAATGACAGCGGCGTCAGGGGCTGGTGATTGGCGGGCACGCGCTCCAGCCCGATTTCAAACATCCCGGCGGCTTTCGC
>JBBSKJ010000301.1:0-3589 GCA_038256475.1 Micropepsales bacterium
AAGGCCTGGCTGAAGGATGCGCTTTTCCAGCCGGAATCCAGGGCGGCGCTGCGGCGGATCGAAAATCTGGGTTACACGGACGCCTTCCGCGCCCTGCATCCCGAAGGCGGCCATTACACCTTCTGGGACTATTTCGGTTCCTGGGAGCGCAACAACGGCATTCGCATCGATCACATTCTGCTCTCGCCGCAGGCCACCGACCGGCTGAAGAAATGCGGCATCGACCGCGCGGTGCGCGGCGCCGCGGAAAAGCCCTCCGATCACGTGCCAGTTTGGGTGGAGTTGGCGATTTAACCTGTCTTTTTGCCGCCCCAATCTGCGTTATAGTCGTGCCTTGATGCGCGCGAAGATCACCATAGCCGCCCTTCTTGTTGTTTCCATCGCCCAGCCTGCGCTGGCGGCGGACAAGCGCATCTACAAGATCGACAGCGTGGTGGCGACCCAGAAGGACGGCAGGGTCGTGGTTCAGGTCAATGGCGCAGTGCAGACCGGAGGATGGAAAGGGGGACGCCTGCATGTGATCCCGGGCGGCAACAACCGCACCCTCACCATCGAGTTTCTGGCGACGCCGCCACCCCCCAACATGGTGGTGATCGACGCCCTGCTGCCGGTCAGCGCGAGCGCCGAGTTCAAGTCGCAGGGAAAAGGCTCCGTGAAGGTCATTGCGGCGGCCAACGAGATGACGACCCAGATTTTGAAGTGATCCATGCAGATTGACGTGATCTCGGACACGGTCTGCCCCTGGTGCTTCATCGGCAAGCGCCGATTGCAACGGGCCATGGATATGCGCCCCAGCATTCTATTCGATGTGAAATGGCGCCCCTACCAGCTGGACACCACGGTGCCGAGAGGCGGCATGGATCGTCAGGCCTATATGCGGGCCAAGTTCGGCGACGATCCCAAGAAGATCGTCGAAATGTACAAGCTGATTGCCGCCGAGGGCGAGAAGGAAGGAATCGCGTTCGATTTCACCGCCATCCAGCGCCGTCCCAACACCCTGGATTCCCACCGCCTGATCCGCTGGGCGGAAGGCCATGGCGTGCAGGACGAAGTGGTCGAGCGGCTGTTCATCGCCTATTTCGAGAATGGCGAGGATGTCGGTGACATCCGGGTGCTGGCCGACATCGCTGACATTTGCGGCATGGACGGCATCGTCACGGCGCAGATGCTGGAAGATGGCACCGACCTGGAACTGGTGGCGCGCGAGGATCAGATCGCCCGCGAGATGGGCGTGACCGGCGTACCCGCCATGATTTTCGGTGGCAAGCTGGCGGTATCGGGCGCCCGCGAGCCGCAGGTCCTGGCCTCGGTCATCGACCGGGTGACGGAAATGAATGGCGGTCAGTCCGACGCCGCACTATCCATGGACGAAGACAGCGACGAGAATTAAGCGGCGTCAGCAACCACTTTGTTGCGGCCCGTGCGCTTGGCGGAGTACAGCGCCCGGTCGGCGCGGTGCAGCAGCTGGTCGGCGTCGTCGCCCTCGCCCTCAGCCTTGGCAATGCCGATTGAAACGGTGACGTTGATCTGGCCCGGGGCGCGGCTGATCTTGACCGGGGTGGTCTCGATCGACTGGCGCAACCGCTCGGCGATGTTATAGGCCAAGGCCATGTCGGTATCGGGCATCGCGACCACGAATTCCTCCCCGCCATAGCGGCAGGCCAGATCGATGCCGCGCGTGTTGGCGGCAATGCGGGCGGCAAATTCCTTCAGCACTTCGTCGCCAATGTCGTGACCATAGGTGTCATTGACACGTTTGAAGAAGTCGATGTCCATGATGACGAAGGCCAGCGGACGGCCATTTTTCTTGGCATTGTCCAGCAGCGCATCGAGGTGGCGGCTCATATAGCGGCGATTGTGCAGGCCGGTGAGCTGGTCGGTGATGGCCATTTCCAGGCTGAGCTGGACATTGTGGCGAAGCCGGTCGGCATAGTTCTTCTTGCGCAGCTGGGTACGGACGCGGGCCACCAGCTCGTTCTTGTCGACCGGGCGCGTCAGATAGTCATTGACGCCCATCTCGAGCGCCTGGGTCAGCTTGCGGCGGTCGCCGTCCGACACCACCACCAGGATCGGGACATGGCGGCCTTCGGGGAGGGAGCGCAACTGCGAGCACAGGCGCAGGCCGTCAAAGCCGCGCATGCCCAGCGACACCACGATCAGGTCGTAATCGCCACCTTTCACCCGCACCAGCGCTTCTTCGAACGTATCGGCGGAGGACACTTCATGGGTCGGCGTCAGGGCGCTGGCGAACCAGGCAACGGATTCGACGCGGTCCTCAATCACCAGGATGCGGCCCGACAGATTGTTGTCGGTCAGGGTTTCGGCCGGATCAATCAGGCCCATGCCCTGGCCGGTCGACTCGCGCATGCGCAGTTCGTCGGTCATCATCTTCAGGCGAACCAGCGAACGCACGCGGGCGAACAGCGCGGCATCATCAACCGGCTTGGTAAGGAAATCGTCGGCACCCGCATCCAGGCCGGCGACGCGGTCCGACGGCTGGTCCAGCGCGGTCACCATCACCACCGGAACATGGGCGGTCTTGGGATTGGACTTGATACGGCGGCAGACTTCGAAACCGTCCATGCCGGGCATCATCACGTCCAACAGCACGATGTCGGGCGCGCCCTCGTCCATCTTGGCCAGGCACTCCAGGCCGTTAAACGCGGTGATGACCTCAAAATATTCCGCCGTCAGCTTCGCTTCCAGAAGCTTGACGTTGGAAAGAATGTCATCAACGACGAGAACCCGGGCTGTCATGGCTCAGCCGATAAAGCGGCGCACGGTTTCCAGAAAGCTGGTCACCGAAATGGGCTTGGAGATATAGGCCTCGCAACCACCCTGGCGGATGACTTCCTCGTCGCCCTTCATGGCGAAGGCGGTGACGGCGACGACGGGGATGCCCTTGAGCGCATCGTCTTCCTTGAGCCATTTGGTGACTTCCAGGCCGGAGACTTCGGGCAGCTGGATGTCCATCAGGATCAGGTCGGGATGGTGTTCGCGGGCGATGTCGAGCGCTTCCATGCCATCCTTGGTCTGCAGGATCTTGTAGCCATGGGCGTCCAGCAGGTCGTGGAAGAGCTTCATGTTTAGCTCATTGTCCTCCACGATCAGAACCGTTTTGGCTTTGGCGTCCATGGCTGCTCTCCGGCGGTATACCGCCACTCCCAGCGCCCAAAAGGGGCTCTGGCTGTTTTGAGCAGTATTAGGGATTATCTCTTAACGCTCCCTTGACGATCCCGGTCCAAATGCCCTCAGAAAACGCAGAAATCCTGGCTTTGGAGGCCCTTGGCTGGCTGGCCGGGGAGGAAGACGGCATACAGCGGTTCCTCAGCCAGTCCGGGATCGAGGCCGCAGACCTTCGGAACGGCGCTGGCAGTTCGGAAATGAATGCGGCCGTTTTGGACTTTCTGCTGGCGCATGAAGACCTTCTGCTGCGCTTTTGCGAGGCCGCGTCGGTGGAACCCAAAGCGGTGCATCTGGCGCGCCGGGCGTTCGGCGCCGAAGAGCTGCGGGAAATCTGATGCGCCCCGAATCCTTGCGCCTGGGTATCGATCTGGGCGGCACCAAGACCGAAATTCTGGCGCTCGCC
>JBBSKJ010000302.1:0-3579 GCA_038256475.1 Micropepsales bacterium
ATCGGCACCTCGCAGATCGCGCTGCGGTCTGGCGGTCAGCGCCAGAGCGAATTCCTGCGCAGCCTGGGTCTGCTGACGCCCGTGATCACCGAACTCCCGGAAAAGGCTTACCCGCTCTATCCCAGGCGCCAGTGGGGCGCGATCGAAACCGCCACCGTCGGCTTCGGCCATGGCATTTCGGTTTCCCCCCTCAGCTTCACCGCCGCGATGGCCACCGTGGTCAATGGCGGACGCCGCATCGAGCCCACCTTCGCGCGTCAGGCGCCGGGCACTGACCGCCGCGGCGAGCAGGTGATCCGCGAGGAAACCAGCCTCAAGATGCGCGAAATGCTGCGCTATGTCGCCACCAACGGCACGGGCCGCAATGCCGACACGCCCGGTTACGCGGTTGGCGGCAAGACCGGCACCGCCGAAGTGCCCGGTCCCAATGGCCGCTATATCCGCAACGCCCTGCGCTCCTCCTTCGCCGCAGTCTTCCCGATGCACGCTCCGCGCTATGCGGTTCTGGTGCTGATGGACCAGCCCAAGGCGACCAAGGACACTTTCGGCTTCGCCACCGCCGGCTATACCGCCGCGCCCCAGGCAGGCCGCATCATTCAGCGCATCGCGCCGCTTCTGGGCGTGCCGAATATCCCGGTGCCGACCAAGCTTGCCGCCGGGCCGGCGCTATGACGCCACAATCGCCGGGCACGATCAGGGGCGTGAAGGACTTCAAGGGTCTGACCAGCGACAGCCGCAAGGTGAAGCCCGGCTATCTGTTCGCCGCCCTGGCGGGCACGAAAACCGACGGCGCGCGCTTTGTGAAAGACGCGGTGGCGCGCGGCGCGACCGCCGTGCTGGGTGCGCCGACGCTGGAAAGCGAAGTCGCGGCGCTGGGCGTGACCTTCATCCCGGAAGAAAATCCCCGCGCGGGTTTGGCGCGTTATGCCGCCGCTTTTTTTGACGCCCAGCCGGGCACCGTGGCGGCGATCACCGGCACCAAGGGCAAATCCTCCATCGTCGCTTTCCTGCGCGAAATCTGGACCGCGCTGGGCAAGCCCGCCGCCAGCCTGGGAACCGTCGGCGTGATCGCGCCGGGGGGCGTGATGCCGCTGGCCCATACCACGCCCGACCCGGTCGAGATTCACGAACTGCTGGCCAGGCTGAAAGCCGATGGCGTCGAGCATTTGGCCATCGAAGCCTCCAGCCATGGGCTGGACCAGCATCGCCTGGACGGCGTCATGATTTCCGGTTGCGGCTTCACCAACATCACCCGCGATCACATGGATTATCACCCGACATTCGAGGATTACCTCGCCGCCAAGCTGCGCCTGTTCAGCGAAGTGGTCGCAAAGGGCGGCGTGGCGGTGGTCAATGCCGATGCCGATCATGCGGCGCACTTTATCGAAGCCGCCAAGGCGCGCGGGCTGAAGCTGATGACCGTGGGATTGGAAGGCGACACCATCCGCCTGTTGTCGCTGGAAGGCCATGGCGACGCCCAGAAGCTGCGCGTCACTTACGCCGAACAGACCTACGCCATTGACCTGCCGCTGGCCGGTACTTTTCAGGCCTCGAACGCGCTGGTGGCGGCGGGGCTGGCCATTGGCCTTCTTGGGGAAAATGAGCGCGAAGACGCCGGAAGAGTGTTCGCGGCGCTGGAGCATCTGAAGGGTGCGCCGGGCCGGATGGAGAAGGTCGCCTTCGCCGCCAGCGGTGCGCCGATCTATGTCGATTACGCCCACACCCCGGACAGCCTGGAAAAGGTGCTGGAAGCATTGCGTCCGCATACCACCGGCCGTTTGCATGTGGTGTTCGGCTGCGGCGGCGACCGCGACCGTGGCAAGCGCCCATTGATGGGTGCGGCAGCGGTGAAGCTGGCTGATAACGTGATCGTCACCGATGACAATCCCCGCAGCGAAGACGCCGCCGCGATCCGCGCCGAAATCCTGGCCGCCGCACACGGCGCGCGTGAAGTCGGCGACCGGGCTGAGGCCATCCGCAGCGCGGTGGCGGAACTCAAAACCGGCGACGTGCTGGTGATCGCCGGCAAGGGCCATGAGACGGGCCAGTATATAAAGGGCGAAGTGCATCCCTTTTCGGACCGCGACCAGGCGGTCAGTGCCGCAGTGGCGGCGGGAGGGCGCGGCGCATGAGCCTGTGGACCTCCGCTGAAGCCCAAACCGCGACCCTGGGAACCGCTGACCGCGCCTTTGACGTGTCGGGTCTTTCGATTGATACCCGCACACTCCAGGCGGGCGACCTGTTCGTGGCGCTCAAGGGCGACCATCGCGACGGTCACGATTTCGTGAAGGCGGCCTTCGATGCCAAGGCGGGCGCGGCTTTGGTCACCCATGCGCCCGAAGGCGTGACCGGCGCCTTGCTGACTGTCGGCCATACCCAGCGCGGGCTGGAAGATCTGGCGCGCGCCGCGCGCCTGCGCAGCAATGCGAAAATCCTGGCTGTCACCGGCAGCGCGGGCAAGACCACCACCAAGGAAATACTGCGCCTGGCCTGCAATGCGCTGGGCCGCACCCATGCCAGCGCCGCCAGCTACAACAATCACTGGGGCGTGCCGCTGAGCCTGGCCGCCATGCCGCGCGACGCCGAATACGGCATCTTTGAAGTGGGGATGAACCACTTTGGCGAGCTGCGCAATCTGGTCAGCTTCGTGCGGCCGCATGTGGCGCTGATCACCACCATCGCGCCCGCCCATCTGGAATTCTTCGGCAACTGCGAATCCATCGCCGACGCCAAGTCGGAAATCTTTGAAGGGCTGGAGCCCGGCGGCGCGGCATTGATCCCCGCCGATTCCGCTTATGCCGTCCGTCTCACCGCCCGCGCCCGCCAGGCGAAAGTGGCGCGCATCGTCAGCTTTGGCGAAAAGGGTGAAGCCAGGCTCATCTCCTTTACCCCCGACGGCACCGGCATGCGGGTCAGGTGCGATATCCTGGGCGTGGCGGTGGATTGCCATGTCGGCGCGCCGGGCGCGCATATCGCGCAGAATGTGGTTGGGGCGCTGGCCGCCGTGGCGTTGCTGGACGGCGATGTGCTGAACGCCGCCGCGGCGCTGAAGGATTTCACCGCCCTGAAAGGCCGTGGGTCGCGTTTCGACGTCAACGGCATTTCGGTGATCGACGAAAGCTACAACGCCAATCCGGCTTCCATGGTTGCGGCCATGGCGCTTCTTGCCAGTGCAACGGCACGCAAGATCGCCGTGCTGGGCGACATGCTGGAAATGGGCGAGGGCGGCCCCGCCCATCACGCCGGCCTGGCCGCACCGCTTGCCGCCAACAAGGTCGAACTGGTGTTCGCCTGCGGCGCGCAGATGAAGGCGCTGTGGGAGGCGCTCCCCCATGCGCAGCGCGGCGCCTATGCCGAAAATTCCAAGCTGCTCGCGCCGCAAGTGCTGGAGGCGGTCAAGCCGGGCGACACCGTGCTGGTGAAAGGCTCCAACGGGGCGAAAATGTCGGCGATCATTGAAGCGCTGCGGGCTCAAGAAAATAAAGGGGCGAACTGATGCTTTATTATCTGTCGCTCCTGACTCAGACCGAGGAACTCGCCTTCTTCCGCCTCTTCCGCTACCTGACGTTCCGCTCGGGC
>JBBSKJ010000303.1:0-3570 GCA_038256475.1 Micropepsales bacterium
AACGCCTGGTCGAAGTCGCGCTTGATCAGGGTCCGCAGCTTCTGGGCCCGGGCGTAATAGGCGTCGTAATAGCCGGCCGACAGCACATAGGTGCCGATCAGGATGCGGCGCTGCACTTCGGCGCCGAAGCCCTCGCCGCGGCTCTTTTCATACAGATCGGTGATATCGCGGGCGCCCGTGGCGCGATGGCCGAAGCGCACGCCGTCATAGCGCGCCAGGTTGGAGGAGCATTCCGCCGGCGCCACGATGTAATAAGTCGGCAGGGCATATTTGGTGTGGGGCAGCGAGACCTCCACGATCTCGGCCCCTTGGGCTTTCATCCACTCCGCGCCCTTGGTCCAGAGCGCGTTGATTTCGGCGGGGACGCCGTCAATGCGGTATTCCTTGGGGATGCCGACCTTCAGGCCCTTGATGCCGCCTTCCAGGAGCTTTTCGTAATCGGGCACCGGCAAGTCGACACTGGTGGAGTCTTTCGCATCCACGCTGGCCATGGTTTTGAGCATGATGGCGGCGTCCCGGACCGTCTTGGTCATGGGGCCGGCCTGATCCAGCGACGAGGCGAAGGCGACAATGCCGAAGCGCGAACAGCGGCCATAGGTCGGCTTCAAGCCCACGCGGCCGGTGACGGCGGCAGGCTGGCGGATGGAACCGCCGGTGTCCGTGCCGGTGGCCGCCAGGCAAAGGTCGGCCGCAACAGCGGCGGACGAACCGCCGGATGAACCACCTGGCACCAGATTGGCGTTGGAGTTGCTGGCGCGCCAGGGATTGAACACTGGCCCGAAAGCCGACGTCTCATTGGACGAGCCCATGGCGAATTCGTCCAGGTTGGTCTTGCCCAGCATCACCGCGCCGGCATCCCACAGATTCTGGGAGACGGTGGATTCATAGGGCGGCACGAAGTTGCCCAGAATCTTGGACGCCGCCGTGGTGCGCACGCCCTTGGTGCAGAACAGGTCCTTGATCGCCAGCGGCAGGCCTTCCAGCGCCCCGCCTTCGCTCCTAGCGATGCGGCGGTCGGAGGCATCGGCCATCAACATGGCCTGCTCGCCCGTTTCCGTAATGAAGGCATTGAGCGGCCGCCCCGCTTCCATTGCCTTGACGAAGGCGCCGGTCAGTTCCTTGGAGGAGATTTTCTTGGCCCGGACGGCATCGCGCGCCTCGGCCAGTGTCATGGCGGTGAGATCGGACATTATTCGACCACCTTCGGCACCACGAAGAAATGATCGGTGCCCTCCGGCGCGTTGGCCATCAGATCATCGGCCCTGCCGCCATCCGTCACCTTGTCCTCGCGCCATTTCAGCTTCTGGGCCACCACCGATGTCATCGCCGGCACGCCTTCGACATTCACCTCGCCCAGCATCTCGACCCATTGGAAGATGCCGTTCAGCTCGCCGGCCATCGGCTCCAGCCGGGCTTGCGGCACGGCCAGGCGGGCCAGTTTGGCGATGCGGCGCACAGTGTCCTTGTCGACGGACATGGGGTTCCTGCTGTGTTAGAGGATGGGTTTGCTAGCAACCGGGTGGTCCGGAGGCAAGCAAAAGGGGGCCAAATTGGCGGTCATCGCATTGGAAGAGCTTCGCCTCGCCCCTGGTCTCAGGCTGCTGGGGCTGGATTTGGGCGAAAAGACCATTGGCCTGGCCCTGTCCGATACCAGCCTGTCCGTCGCCACCCCGATGCAGACCCTGAAACGGGGCCCAAGAAAGGGTCAGTTCGCCGCCGATGCCGCCCAGCTGGACATTATAATAAGTGCGCAGGGGGTCGGTGGGCTGGTGGTCGGCCTGCCCCTGAACATGGACGGGACCGATGGCCCCAGCGCCCAGTCGGCCCGGGCCTTTGGGCGCAACTGGGTGAACCACAGTGCCCTGCCCGTCGTATTTCAGGATGAACGACTTTCCACCAGCGCCGTGATCCGCACCTTGTTGGATGCCGATGCCTCGCGGCGCCGCCGGGATCAGGTGGTGGACAAGATGGCGGCCGCCTATCTGCTTCAGGGGGCCCTGGACCGCCTGCGGAATTTGCGATGAAGGACCTTACCGCGCCTGCCCGTTTCCGCTGGCTGCCGCTCGGCCTGCGCCCCGATCCCAAATATGGGCAAATGGACCGGCAGCAGGAGCGCACCATCCTCCTGGTCGGCGCGGCGGCGCTGTTCGCCGGCTATGACCAGAATATTTTCGGCCTCGCCATTCCGCAGATTCAGGCCGAGCTCAACATACCGGAGAACGAGGTCGGGCTGACGGTGGCCTATTTCCGCGTGGCGGCGATCTTCGCCATGCTGCTGGCGGCCAGCGCGGATGTGATCGGGCGGCGCCAACTGCTGTTGATCACCCTGTTCGGCCAGGCGGCGTTCACCCTGATCACCGCCTTTGCGCCGGATTACAAAAGCTTTGTCCTGGCGCAGTTCCTCACCCGTTTCTTCGGCTATGCCGAGGAGATGCTGTGTTTTGTGGTGATCGCAGAAGTCGTGGCTTCCGGCGCGCGCGGCTGGGCCAACGGCACCTTGAGCGCCATGTACTATGTCGGCGCGGGGCTCGCATCGCTGGCCTTCGCCCTGGTCAATCTGCTGCCTTATGGCTGGCGCGCCATCTATGTGATCGGAGCCTTGCCGATTTTCGCGGTGGCCTACCTGCGCCGCCACCTGCCCGAAACCGAGCGCTTCGCCGAACGCCAAGGCGTTGGATCAAAAACGGCGCAGGCCCTCAGGCTGGTCAAGGACATTGCGCGGCAACATCCCCGCCGCGTGGGGCTGATTGTGATCGCGGCCTCGGCCTTCGGCTTTGCCATCTCGCCCGCCACAGTGCTGGCGCAGAAATACCTGCAGGACACCTACCTCTATTCTCCGGGCGAAGTGACGATGCTGCTGATCCCCGGCGGGTTGATCGGGCTGGCTCTGGCGATCCTGGCGGGGCGGCTGTCCGACCGGGTGGGCCGCAAGCCGATGGCCTTTGCCATCGTCAGTCTTGTCGCCGTCTGTTTCTTTCTTTTCTACAACGGCGTGCCCGGCTGGGCGATTCCGCCGCTGTGGATTCTGGCCTTCTTCGGCTTCTTTTCCGGCGATGCGCTGATTGCCGGCTTTGCGCTGGAAATCGTGCCCACCCAGTACCGCGCCACGGTCTCGGGCCTGCGCTATCTGGTGGAAATGCTGTTCGGCGCCGTCGCCCTGGCGCTGGAAGGTGTGTTTTACGATTATTTCGGCTCGCACAGCGCCGCAATCCAGTGCCTGCTGGCAGCTATCCCCATCACTTTGATCGCCATCCTGTTCCTGCCCGAACCGGCGGGGCGTACACTCGAGGAAATGGCGTCCTGAGCCGTTAACTTAGCGGGGGTTGCCGGACCCGGATTTGAACTTTATAAGGCCCGCTTTAATGACATCGCCGGACGCCGCACCGATCCTCAAGTCGAGCCATTTGCTCGGGATCGACGGCCTTTCCCCCTTCGACATCACCGCACTGCTCGACCTGGCCGAGACCTATGTCGTGCAGGGCCGCGCCAGCGACAAGAAGACCGCCCTGCTCAAGGGCCGCACCCTGATCAACCTGTTCTTCGAGTCCTCCACCCGCACCCAGTCCAGCT
>JBBSKJ010000304.1:0-3563 GCA_038256475.1 Micropepsales bacterium
CTTTCTGTTCGTACCGTTCACGAGCAGAAAGATAGGATTTTCACGCTGAACCCGGTGTGAATGGGAACTGCAGGAAACGGTCAGGCTTGTCTTAAACTGTGTCGGTGTCGCGGGGTTCATGCTTCGACAGGCTCAGCATGAGGATTTCTGTATCCTCACCCTGAGCTTGTCGAAGGGTGAGTTTCAAATCCGCGCGATCGATGCTTCAAGCAGCAGTCCATCCACCGTCTATCGATATGATGCTGCCGGTGATGGAGCGCGCCATGTCGCCCGCCAGATAGACCGCCAGCGCCGCCACTTCATCCACCGTCACGAACTGCTTGGTGGGCTGGGCGTGCAGCAGCACATCGTTGATCACCTGTTCGCGGGTCAGTCCGCGCGCCGCCATGGTGTCGGGTATCTGCCGTTCCACCAGCGGGGTCCAGACATAGCCCGGGCAGATGGCGTTGGCGGTAATGCCGAAGGTCGCGGTTTCCAGCGCCACGCTTTTGGTGAAGCCGGCGATACCGTGCTTGGCGGCGACATAGGCTGACTTGAATGGTGAGGCGATCAACGCATGGGCAGATGCCGTGTTGATGATGCGGCCCCACTTCTTCGCCTTCATGCCGGGGAGGGCGGCGCGGGTGGCGTAAAAGGCCGATGACAGGTTGATGGCGACGATCTGCTCCCATTTCTCGGGCGGAAACTCCTCGACCGGCGAGACGAACTGGATGCCGGCATTGTTGACCAGGATATCGACACCGCCCAGCTGGGCGATGGCGTCCTGCACCATGGCCTCAGTCTGGTCGCCCTTGCTCATGTCGGCGCCGGAATAGATCGCCGTAACGCCGAATTCGTTTTCGATGCCGCTGCGCTCTTTCTCGATCGCGTCCTTGTCGCCAAAGCCGTTGAGGCAGACATTGGCGCCTTCCCGGGCATAGGCCCGGGCGATGGCCAGCCCGATCCCCGAGGTTGAGCCGGTGACGAGGGCGACTTTGCCTTTGAGCATGGGAAATCTCCAGGACAGGTGCATCGGCATTCAGCCTGACACGGCAATGTCACAGGGTGAATGCGGCCTCATGTAGCGAAGTATGGGCCGCGAGCAGGCGCAAATGATCCCAAAACCGGTTATGATTCGGACCGTGGACCACAAACCCTTCCATCCCCCGGGGCATCCCGCAGGCCACCGCTACGACCCCATCCCGCGTCCCGAAGGCTGCGGCCGCATTGCGCTGGTGCTGCAGGGCGGCGGCGCCCTGGGCGCCTATCAGTCGGGCGTCTATCAGGCGCTGCATGAAGCCGGGTTGGAGCCGGACTGGGTGTCGGGCGTCTCTATCGGCGCCATCAACGCGGCGCTGATCGCCGGGAACGCGCCCGAGCGGCGGCTGGCGGCGGTGTGCGAGTTCTGGGATCGCGTCACCGACCGCACCATCTGGCCCTACACGCCCGATGGCGACATTTTCCGCCAGGCCCGCAACACCGTGTCAGCGATGACCACGGCGCTGTTCGGCCAGCCCGGCCTGTTCAAGCCGCACAAGATCAATCCCTGGTTCCTGCCGGCCGGCAACAAGGACGCCACCAGCTTTTACGACAACAACCTGCTGCGCGAGACGCTGGAAGAGCTGGTAGACTTCAAAATCCTCAATTCCGGTCCGGTGCATTTCGCGGTGGGCGCGGTCAATGTCGTAACCGGCAACTTCCACTTCTTCGACAATCGCAGGGAAGAAATCCGCGTCGAGCACATCCTGGCCAGCGGCGCCCTGCCGCCGGCCTTTCCCATGGTGCAGATCGGAACCGATTATTTCTGGGACGGCGGCATCGTCTCCAACACGCCGCTGTCGCATCTGCTGGCCCAGGATGACGATCTCAACAGCCTGGTGTTCCAGGTGGATCTGTTCAGCGCCCGTGGAGCTTTGCCCCGTACCATGGCCGATGTGCTGGGGCGTCATAAGGACATTCTGTATTCCTCGCGCACCCGCCAGGTGACCGACAGTTTCGCCCGCCTGCAGTGCTGGAAGAACCGCTGCTATGACGCGCTGATGAAGGTGCCGGATGGCGATCTGACCGAGGAAGACCGCGTTTTGCGCGACAAGCTGGCGGTGCTGCCGCGCGCCACCATCCTGCAGATGATCTATCAGCAGAAATCCTATGAGGGGAATGCGCGCGATTACGAATTCTCACCCGACTCCATGCACGAGCACTGGAAGAACGGGCATGAGGACACGGTGCGCTCGCTCAAGCGCAAGGACTGGCTGGCGATGCCGCCCAAGCATGTGGGTGTCGTGACCCATGACGTGCACCGTGACAATGAAGGCCGCTGACGCCGCGTCCATTGCCGGTCGGCTGGAACGGCTTCCCCCCACCCGAGGTTTCTGGCGGCGCATCACCTTCCTGTCGCTGGGCGGCTTCTTTGAATTTTATGACCTGTTCCTGGCGGCCTACGTCGCGCCGGGGCTGGTGCGCAGCGGCATCTATACCAGCACGACATCCGATTTTTTCGGCAACACCGGCATTGCCGGGTTCGTCGCGTCTTTCTTCCTGGGTCTGTTCGTCGGCACCTTCCTGTTCAGTTACGTCGCCGATAGGTTGGGGCGGCGCACCATCTTCACGGTGTCCCTGCTGTGGTATGCGGGCGCCTCGGTGATCATGGCGTTCCAGCAGGATGCTTTCAGCCTCAACCTGTGGCGTTTCATCTGCGGCATCGGCATTGGTGTCGAGCTGGTGACGATAGACACCTATATCGCCGAGCTTTCGCCGCCGAAAACGCGCGGCCGCGCCTTTGCCTATTCCAATATCATCCAGTTTTCCGCCATTCCGGTGGTGGCCCTGCTTGGCTGGCTGCTGGTGCCGCACACCTTCTTCGGCATCGATGGCTGGCGGCTTGTGATCCTGGCGGGTTCGGTGGGCGCGTTGCTGGCATTTTTCGTGCGGCGGAATCTGCCCGAAAGCCCGCGCTGGCTTGCCAGTCATGGCCGCGCCCAGGAGGCCGATACCATCGTGGAATCCTGGGAGGTCGAAGCCCGGCTGGCGGGCGCCCAACTCGCGCAGCAGGAAGGCGATGACGAACGCGCTGAAGGTGGTGGAGATGCGCGAGAAGGAATAGACGAAGCCAACGGCGCGGGCGCGGATGCGGGTGGGAAACAATTCGGGCTGATAGCCGTGATAGGCGAAGGACAGGATGTTGTTGAGCAGGGTCAGCCCGACGCCGCAGGCAATGATGGCGAACATGCTGTGCGCCTGAGTAAACGCCAGGCCGACCGCGACCGTGGCCAGCGCCGAACCGGCAATGATCCATTTGCGTTCGACCCGATCGCTGAACAGCAGTCCCAGCAGCGGCCCGAAGGGCGCGGCGATGGCTATAATAAAGGTGTAGCCCAGACTCTTGGTCACGCCGACGCCGCTGGCGATCAACAGGGTCGGCATCCAGCTGGCGAAACCGTAATAGCCGGCCGCCCGGAACAGGTTGAAGGCGATCAGCATGACGGTGCGGCCGCGATAGGCGGCGCTCCAGATTTCCGCAAAAGACCCTTTGCCTTCCGGCACTACATGCGGGGTCGGCTCGGCCAGCTGGGCGCCGGACAGCC
>JBBSKJ010000305.1:0-3548 GCA_038256475.1 Micropepsales bacterium
CCGGCGCCAAGTCGGGCGGGCTGGCGCTGGTCGAGGACAGCGAACTGGGCGGTTTCCTGGCACGGCTGGCCGAATTGCAGGCGGACGCGGCCAAGGTGAGCGAGTTGCACGGTTTCAATTATTCGCGCGGCCGCAAGGTGCATGTGACGCTGTACCGGGTCACGCGGCTGCAGGAATGACGCCGACATTCGCCGACATTCAGGCTGCAGCAAAGCGCATCGCGCCCTATGCGGTAAGAACACCGCTGGTGGAAAGTCCGGCGCTGAATGCGCTGACCGGCGGGCGCGTGTTCTTGAAACTGGAGAGTTTGCAACGCACCGGCTCTTTCAAGTTTCGCGGCGCCTGCAACCGCTTGGCGATGATCCCGGAAAGTGCGCGGAGCAATGGCGTGGTGGCCTTTTCCTCCGGCAACCATGCCCAGGGCGTGGCGGCCGCCGCCGCGCTGTTTGGCATGGAAGCGGTGATCGTGATGCCGGCGGATGCGCCGCGCGCCAAGATCGAGGGCACCCGCGCGTTGGGCGGGAGCGTGGTGGAGTATGACCGCCAGCGCGAGGACCGCGAGGCGATTGCGGCAAAGATTTGCGCCGAACGCGGCGCGGTGCTGGTCAAACCCTTCGACGATGCCGGCGTCATTGCCGGGCAGGGCACGGCGGGTCTGGAAATCGCCGAGGATGCCGCCCGCTTCGGCGTGACGCTGGATGCCGTGCTGGTGCCGTGCAGCGGCGGCGGGCTGGTCAGCGGCGTGGCGCTGGCGCTGCACGGCGCTGGCCTGGCGGCAAAGGTTCATAGCGTCGAGCCGGAAAATTTCGACGGCATGAAACGCTCGCTGGAAGCGGGCGCGCGCACCGCCGCTCCCGGCGGCACGCTCTCCATTGCCGATGCCCTGATGGCGCCGATACCCGGCACAATCGTGTTCGACCTGGCCAAAGACGTGTTGGGGCCAGGATTTGCGGTCAGCGACGCCCAACTGGAACGCGCCGTCGCTTTCGCGCTGCGCGATCTGAAACTGGTGGTGGAGCCGGGCGGCGCGGCGGCGCTGGCGGCGCTTTTGGCGGGCAAGCTGGATGCGCGGGGCAAGGCTGTGGTTTTGGTCCTGTCGGGCGGCAACACGGATGCGCGATAACCTTCGTTAAGGCGTTTACCACGCCCGCACCCTTTGCTTGGCTGCGAGCCGCCTTTCGCCCAATGGTTTTGGTGAAACGCAAAACCGGCAAAGTTAATTCCATGGACAATCTGCTGCGCTGGCGCGACGAGCATCACATGCTGCCTCTGGTGCTGGTCGCATCCATTGTCGTGCTGCTGGCGATCATTGCCGCGGCCCTGTGGTCGCGCGGCAGCATCGCCGACATGGATTCCAAGGTTCTCGCTTCGCGCGGCAGCCTGCAGGGCGCCTATGACCGTGTCCAGCCGGGCACCTCGCGCCCGCAGCTGGTACAGCTGGGTTTCGACAGCAACCGCCTGAAGGCGAGGAGTCTCTCCGGCCTGGGCGTGCAGCAATATTTCATGCCCGCCACCAGCCGCGACTTCGACCAGCTTGATCCGGCGATCCGCGCCTGTTTCGAAACCCCGGACCGCTGCAGCGCGCTGATCTTCCCGATGGCCGCGCCGGTGATGGCCGGCGGCTTCATGGCGGCCCATGCCGCGCCGGCGACCGCCGAGCGCGGGCAGTTCGTCTTCCTGCTGAAGAGCGGGAAGGTGGCGTATAAGGCGGTTGAAGAGGCGTAGCCTCTTCGGGTTTCTAACTTGAGATCAGTGGCTCAAGCGCCCTAAGGGGCGCTGAGGCCAGCGCGGCGCAACGCGCCGCGCTTCTCACGCCCGTCGGCCGCTGTCGCGGCCGACATCTGGTATCGGCAAATGCGATAAACGGATGGTTCGAGCGCCCTACCGGGGCGCGAGAACCATCATCATCTGCCTTCCTTCCATCTTCGGATACTGTTCCAGCTTCGCGAAGACTTCGGTGTCCTTCTGGACGCGGGTGAGCAGGTCCATGCCCAGATGCTGATGGGCCATTTCGCGGCCACGGAAGCGCAGCGTGACCTTGACCTTGTCGCCATCGTCGAAGAAGCGCTTCATCGCTTTCATCTTCACGTCGTAATCGTGATCGTCGATGGTGGGGCGCATCTTGATCTCCTTGATCTCGATGACCTTCTGCTTCTTGCGGGCCTCGTTGGCCTTTTTCTGCTGTTCGTATTTGAACTTGCCATAGTCCATCAGCTTGCAGACTGGCGGCTTGTTGTCGGGAGAGACTTCGACGACGTCAAAACCCTTCTCGTCGCCCAGCGCGAGTGCTTCGTCCAGGCCGATCTCGCCATACTTGTGGCCGTCGTCACCGATCAGAAGGATGGTTTTGGAAGTGATCTCGTCGTTGATGCGCGGGCCGTCCTTGGCCGGCGGGGGTGCGTTACCCTGAAAACGTCTGGGGACTATGACTCTCTCCTGTTGTTACGTCCGCGCCCTGATCTATAGGCAAAAAAAGGCACGCTTCGCGAGGGGTGTCCAGCCAGCCTCGCGAAACGGATTTCGATCATGGGCGCGGATGGTTCCTCGTGACCGCTCAACGAAGGTCGGGCGGGACGGCTTCGGCGGCCAGCATAGAAATTGCGGCCTCCAGCGCAAGGCTTTCCTGCTTCTCCACCCCCAATTTTCGCAGGGTAACCGTGCGGTTTTCGGCCTCCCTGCGGCCCAGAACCAACAGATTCGGGGTTTTTGCGAGGCTGTGCTGGCGAACCTTGTAATTGACGGTTTGATTTTCGGTATCCAGCGTGACGCGCAGGCCGGCCGCTTTCAGCGCCTGGACCACCTCACCGGCATAGGAATCGGCGTCCGCCACCACGGTGGCGACTGCCACCTGGACCGGCGCCAGCCACAGTGGGAACTTTCCCGCATAGTGCTCGATCAACACCCCGATGAAGCGTTCCAGCGAGCCGACAATGGCGCGGTGGAGCATGACCGGCGGATGGCGGTTGCCGTCCTGGGCGATGTAGCTCGCCCCCAGCCGTTCGGCGGTGTTGAAGTCCACCTGCAAGGTGCCGCACTGCCAGTCGCGGCCGATGGAGTCGCGCAGCACGAATTCCAGCTTGGGGCCGTAGAAGGCGCCTTCGCCGGGATTGAAGGCATAGTCCAGGCCCGCCGCGCTGGTGGCTTCGGCCAGCGCCTTTTCAGCCTGGTCCCAGACCTCATCGCTGCCGATGCGGTTTTCCGGGCGGGTGGCGAGTTTTACCCGCACCTCGTCGAAACCCAGATCCTTATAACAGGCCAACAGCAGCTTGCAGAAGGAGGTGGTCTCCGGCGTGATCTGGTCGTGGGTGCAGAAGATGTGGGCATCGTCCTGCACAAAACCGCGCACCCGCATGATGCCGTGCAGCGCGCCTGACGGCTCGTAACGGTGGCAGGAGCCGAACTCCGCCATGCGGATCGGAAGCTCGCGGTATGACTTCAGGCCCTCGTTGAAAATCTGGACATGCGCCGGGCAATTCATCGGCTTGACCACCAGGGTGCGAGCCTCGTCTTCCACTTCCGCGATGAACATGTGATCGCGGTAATTTTCC
>JBBSKJ010000306.1:0-3544 GCA_038256475.1 Micropepsales bacterium
CGATCTATCCGGATCGCCCGCAGGGCCAGCGCACGCTGTATTTCGATCGCCACACGGCCGCGCTGATCAAGGATGTGGGCTTTCGCGATTACGGCTGGGGCGCCAAGGCCATCGAGCTGGGCGTGCAGCTTCACATGGGCAACTATTTTGGCCGCGCCAACCAGATTGTGATGCTGCTGCCCTGCATCGGCATCGTGCTGCTGGTGTTCAGCGGCATCTGGATGTGGTGGAAGCGCCGCCCGGTGGGCAAGCTGGCCGCGCCGCCCAGGGTGCCGGAGGCGCGGATGAAGATTGCGCTGGGGCTGATGGGGATCGCAGGCCTGCTGCTGCCGCTGTTCGGCGCGTCTTTGATCGCGGTGTTCGCGTTGGACAGGGTGGTGACGGCGATGAAACGGGTTTGAGACGTGCTTTTCTCGTGTGCGTCTCGTATGTCAGAAAAGCTGCATGACCAGACATATTGGACAGCCGGAAAGAACCCGGCACCTCTTGGGCCTTCCCGGATAACCTCCGAGGGAAAGACTTATACAGACAGGAACGGTGATGGCACGCCGGACAGAATTTTCCACCACCGTGACGGAAAAACCTATGTGGATTATGGCGACGAAAATGGTTTGTCAGTTTATGATCCCCGTCAGTATCGGCCGCCGCCGAACCGGCGGTACTAGGGGTATGATGGGCAGTCTGCGGGCTATCATGGTTTGCTTGGCGGTTCTGGTGCCGGTGTCGTCTGCGGTGTCGCAAGGTTCCGGCACCGAAGACTGGGTGTGCTATCTGCGTGAGGTCAATCCCGCAGATCCTGACTTTGCGTTTGAATCCAGTCTGCGGGTCTCCGATACGGACTTTACAGTTGTCGTATCGCATCCTGACCAGGCCCGCCCCAGTGCGGCAAATCTCACCATTCGCTACAAGTTGGTGGAAAACGATCAACAGGGCATACGCGCGATCACCACGGTTCAGCAGGGACCAACGTCCCAGGGGTATGGGCTCGATGTCTTATTGCTCAACAAGGCAGACGGGAGTTTTCGCGCGGGTGGGATGGTGATCGGCGGTTTCTATACCAGCGCGACCGGAACCTGTAAGCGCAAGGACACATGATGGGCGGGTTTCGGAATATCCTGATTTGCGGCGCTATCGTGGCGTCAACGTTGCAGGCGGCATCGCAAGCGGTGTCGACCGACTGGGAAGAGTGGGTGTGCAGCGTACGCGACCCCGATGCGGGGGACCCGGACTATATCTTTGATGTCGACTTGCGCGTCAATGACAAGGACTTCAGGGTCAACTTGGAGCTCCCGAACAGAAGCGAGACGGTGCGCTATACCCTGGTGGAGAATGACGAGCGTGGCATCAACGCCATCGCCAAGGTTCCGAATGTGCTCACTGCGCGGCGATATGGAATCCGCCTGCTTCTTCTGAACAAGAAGGATGGTGGTTTTCGCGCGGGCACGATGGCAATCGGGGGTTCCAATACGCAGCTGCTTGGAACCTGTAAGCGAAGATGAATATGCCGCCCGCGACGTGAACGCGGGCGGCATATTCATTTCAAGACCGTTAGGCCTTGTCGGTGTGCTTGTCCGTCGTGCCCGGCTCGGTCGTCATCGGCTTCTTGCCGTCTTCGACGCGGCCTTCGTTGCGCAGGTTACGGCCTTCCTGGGCCTTGGCCTTGTCCTCGGGGGAGGTGCCGTGCTCGTAGGCTTCTTCCTTGACGTAGCCGGCGGCTTCCTTGATCTGACCCTTGACGCTCATATTCATTCTCCGTTGTTCTGTTGTGGTGAAAACCGGCGCCAGAATGATTGGTTCCTGTTGTTCCCGCCGGTTGCACCGTGCGCTTGCGCACCATTCTTCATGGGCGAAGGCGCAGCGTTAGCAGGCGCGGTGTGCGACCGATTCAGCATCTGCGACGCGGCGACGCCCGCCATCATCGCGGCCAGCGACGGCAGCGAGGTGAAGCGCGCCAGCCCGCCCCGCTGGCGGCGTGCCAGGAGGCGGCTGACCGCCAGCAATCCCAGGCCCAAGATCAGTTTGCGCATTGAAATCCTCCAGGCGAATGCCTGGCGGAAACGCTCGGATGGCGGGTTGGTTCAGTTCCGCTCAAACGCAGGTGAAGGTCCCGGTCTTGCGTAATCCGCAAATGCGCTGGCCGCCGGAAAATTCGACCGTATAGACCCGGAAGAAATCCGAGCCGCCGCTGCCGTCCAGGTCAGGAGAGGTGCCGAGCCAGGCGACGTGTTCAATGGCGCCCAAGGTGTCGGTGGCGCGCGGCAGCAGGCTGCGATTGTTTTTCAGCCGTGCCAATAGCGCAGAGGTTTCGGTATTGGTTTCGCCACCGCCAGTAAAACGGGTACTGCGCGATGGCATAGGCGCGTCATGCGAGATGCCGGAGAATTTGAAGGTGAAGGTGCCGATCAGGCCGTCGTCTTTGTACGTGGCGTCAATCACGAAACGCGCCATCATCATGCCCCAAGCGACGTGAACCGTATCGCCATCATTCGTGACGGTGCCGCTGCTGGAATATCCACCATTCAGGCAGCGGATTGCACCTTTGTCCTCGATGCGGCAGAAGATCGGACGCATGGGGCCGAACTCGATGGCGCGAAAAAAGCCGCGCATTGCGACGCGTTGCGGAATTTCGATGCGCCACAGCCCGGCCAAGCCGCGATCCTTTTCCACTATGACCTGTTCGATCGGCTGCGCCGATGCGCTTCCTGCCAGTAGTAAGGCGAAAGCGATCAGGCGCCTGCGCATGTGCGCCGCCTGCGCATCATCCATAGCACCGACAGCGCCGTAAGCAGCCATTGCACCGCCAGCACGCCGCTATGCTTGGTGAATTCGCCGGCGAAGGCGGGCAGGAAGAGCGGCGCGAAATTGAACCGTACCGAGCCAGTCTTGTGCGCCATGCCATCGGCGAAGTTCATGCCGGAATGTGGGAAACAGAGCAGCAGCAACACGATGCCGGTCAAGGGCCAGAGCAGGCCCAAGCGCTGGCGATGCGCCAGGAGCAGCAGCAGGATGGCGAGTAGTGGCAAGGCCAGCATGTTGAGGCCCGCCAGTCCGGTGACGGAAATGGTACGCAACCAGTCGGATGGAATGGCCGTCAGCCGCGTGATGTGCGCCGCGCCGTCGCCGACGAAAAAGATCGGAAAGGTCAGCGCCACCATGGCGATGGTCAGAAGGATGAAAGGCAGCGGCACGAACACCAGCCAGGGCAGGCGCGCGGTCCATGACTGAAAATGCTTCTGTTCCAGCATCGCCGCCGTCAGTTCGCGGTCATCGCCCAGCAAAGCGCGGGCGCGGATGTTCGCATCGGCTGCATCGTAACCAGCGGCGCGCTGGCGTTCGGTCAAATCTTCAAGATGATCGGCGAGTTCGCCGATGTAGCGGCGGACATGGCGGGGCGCGATGCCACCTTTCAGCAGTGTTTCGGCCACGGTTTCAAACGGCATGGGCGCCTCGCCTCATCACCGCCTGGACCGCGCTGTTCAGCGTGTTCCAGCTTTGCGACAGATGGTTCAACCGTTTCGCGCCCTTGGCGGTCAGTGTGTAATAG
>JBBSKJ010000307.1:0-3532 GCA_038256475.1 Micropepsales bacterium
CGCCGAACGCGCCATCCTGTTGCAGGTTTTCGCCGTCGCCCTTCTGGTGATGCTGCTGTCCTCGCTGTATCTGGCGGGCACCATCGCCGAACCCGTCAAGCGGCTGGCGGCGGCGGCGGACAGGGTGCGCTCGGGCATGGGTGGCCGCGGCGACATTCCCAACTTCCCCGAACGCGACGACGAGATCGGCGATCTGGCCGACAGCCTGAAGTCCATGACAGCCGGACTGTATGACCGCATCGACGCCATCGAACGCTTCGCCGCTGACGTGGCGCATGAACTGAAGAACCCCCTCACCTCGCTGGCCAGCGCGGTGGAGATGTTCGGCCGCGCCAAGGACGATGAAAGCCGGGCGCGCCTGCTGGGCATCATCCGCGGGGACGTCAAGCGCATCGATCGGCTGATCACCGACATTTCCGACGCGTCCCGGCTGGATGCCGAACTGTCGCGCGAGGCATCCCAGCCGGTGGCGCTGTCGCGCCTGCTGGCCACCATCATCGAAGTCTACCGCATGACCGATCGCGATCCTGCGGTGGCGTTTGAACTGCGCGACCAGTTGCCGCCCGGATTGATCGTGCACGGCCGCGACGAACGGCTGGGCCAGGTGTTCCGCAACCTGATCGACAATGCCGTGTCATTCAGTCCCGCGGGCGGAACGGTGACGGTCACCGCCCTGCGCCACGAAATGGTGGCGCGGGTGACGGTGGAGGATGAAGGCCCCGGCATTCCCGCCGACAATCTGGAGTCCATCTTCGAGCGCTTCTACACCGAGCGGCCCGGCGATACATTCGGCCGCAATTCCGGCCTGGGACTTTCCATCGCCCGCCAGATCATCGAGGGCGCGGGCGGGCGCATCTATGCCGAGAACAGGGAAAGCGGCGGGGCGCGGCTGATTGTCGAACTTCCCGTCGGTCATCTGTGATGCCGGTCGAATCCAACATCCATGCCTCTTGCGTCGCGATTGGCGGCAAGGGCGTGTTGCTGCTGGGAAGCAGCGGGGCTGGCAAGTCCGACCTGGCGCTGCGCCTGATCGATGAAGGCGCCGCGCTGGTGGCGGACGATCGCACCCTGTTGTTCGTCAAGAACGGCGCGCTTCATGCCAAGGCGCCGCCCAGCATCAAGGGCTTGCTGGAAATCCGCGGCGTGGGAATCGTCAAAGCTACGGCGCGCTCATCGGTGAAGCTCGCGCTCGCCGTCACGCTGGGACGCGAAGGCGCGCGTTTGCCAGTTTTGCGATTCTTTTCCCCGCCATCGACGCTGAGGACGAACACAAAGCTGCCGCAAATCACTTTGAACCCGCGCTTCGCCTCTACCCCGGCCAGGATTCGCTGCGCTTTGGCGGCTTTTTCGCGAGGGCTGCTGCGCGACACGTTCAACTTGAAATAAGCGGAACAATCCCCAAATAAGCCTTTCCCCGGCAACGACTTTTGCTACTGTCCGCGCCGCGAACGGAAAGCTCATGATCGGCATCGTCCTCGTTACCCACGGCCGCCTGGCCCAGGAATTCATCTCGGCCGTGGAGCATATGGTCGGCCCGCAGACTCATCTGCGCGCCGTCTGCATCGGACCGGAAGACGATATCGAACGTCGCCAGCGCGAAATCGCGGCAGCGGCAAAATCCGTGGATGTCGGCAATGGCGTGATCATCGCCACCGACATGTTCGGCGGCACGCCCTGCAACCTGGCGCTGACCCTGCTGGAAAAAGGCAAGATCGAAGTATTGGCGGGCGCCAACCTGCCCAGCCTGATCAAGCTGATCGACATCCGCGCCAAGCTGCCGCTGGAACAAGCCGTCAAGGACGCCATCGAGGCGGGTCGCAAGTATATGCGCGCGGGAAGCGCGGACCTGTAATGGGTGAAAAGCTGCGAGCGCGGGTGATCATTCCCAACAAGCGCGGGCTACATGCGCGCGCCAGCGCCAAGATCGTGGAAGCCTCGGCGCGTTTTCAATCCGAAATCGAAGTCATCAAGGACGGCACCGCCGTCAATGGCCGCTCCATCATGGGCTTGATGATGCTGGCCGCCTCGATGGGGTCGCAGGTGGAGATCACCACCGAAGGCCCGGATGCGGCCGACGCGCTGAAAGCCATCCTGGCGCTTGTCGAAGCCAAGTTTGGTGAAGAGTGATGCATAAGTTTTTTGCGCTTCTCCTCAGCCTTGCTCTTCTTTCGTCTTCCCTCTCGTTCGCCCAGACCGTTGCCCGGCCGTCGCTATGGCATGTGCGCGGCGCCCAAGCTGACGTTTACCTGCTCGGCTCGGTCCATATCCTTCCGCCCGGTGTGCAGTGGCGTTCCAAACCCATTCGCGACGCCATCGCCCGCGCTGATGTTTTCGTCTTTGAGGTGCCCCAGGACGCAAAAGCCCTGGCACGGCTGCAGGAGATGGTCGCCGCCAGGGGCACTCTACCGGCGGGGCAGAATTTGCGCGAGCTGTTGAGCCAATCCGCCCGGGCCGATTTCGATGCCGTGCTGGCTTCTTCCGGCCTCGCCCCATCGGCGGTGCAACGCAGCCGCCCCTGGCTGGCCGGGCTGCAACTGCTGTTCGCGCAGATCGCCAAACACAATTTCGCCGTGGAGAATGGCGTGGACAGCCAGCTGGCGGCGCACGCCATGAAAGCGGGCAAGCCGCTGCGCTATCTGGAAACGGTCGAGCAGCAATTCGCCGTGCTGGCGCCCGAGGACCGCGCCCTGGAAATGGAACAGTTCGAAGCCGGGCTGAAAGATCTCAAGGACATTGCCGGCCAAGTGCAGCCGATGGTCGATGCCTGGGCCGCAGGCGACCAGAAGACGCTCGACAGGTTGGTCAATGGCGACCTCGACCGCTTTCCCGCCGCCCGCAAGGCGCTTTTGGATGACCGCAACCGCGCCTGGCTGCCCCAGATCAGCGCCATGCTGAAGGAAAAGGGCACCTTCCTGGTCACGGTCGGCGCGGGTCACCTGACCGGGCCCCAGGGGCTGCCTGCCCTGCTGCGCAAGGCCGGCCACAAAGTAGCGGGTCCATAAGTCCCTTGTCCTGCTGATAATTTTCGCATTCCGGCATAAGGATATGCAGTTTTCTTTATATCCTCCTTGCCCCTTTTCGGGCTCGCTGCTATAGCGCCCTCGCAATTTGAGGAATCGCGCCATGGCCGCCTTCACCGATTATATCGTCAAGGACATCTCTCTCGCCGAATGGGGCCGCAAGGAGCTCAACATCGCCGAGATCGAGATGCCGGGCCTGATGGCCACCCGCGCCGAATATGGCAAGGCGCAGCCGCTCAAGGGCGCGCGCATCGCCGGTTCGCTGCACATGACCATCCAGACCGCGGTCCTGATCGAAACCCTGAAGGCGCTGGGCGCCGATATCCGCTGGGTGTCGTGCAACATCTATTCGACCCAGGACCATGCCGCCGCCGCCATCGCGGCGGCCGGCATCCCGGTCTTCGCGGTCAAGGGCGAGAGCCTGAAGGATTATTGGGACTACACCGCCAAGCTGTTCGAATGGCATGGCGGCGGCTATCCCAACATGATCCTGGACGATGGCGGCGACGCCA
>JBBSKJ010000308.1:0-3498 GCA_038256475.1 Micropepsales bacterium
GGTCCTGATCGGTTCGGAATATTTCGCCCGCAACGAGCCGTTGCCGGTGTGCCGTGCAACGCCGTGCTCAGCAATCGTCGGCAACGTCAATCTCGACATGCCGATCCTGACCTATGACTTCACCGACGTGGTGGCTTTCGGCGCCGACCGTTCCACCATCGGCCCCGCCGTCAGCCGCGCGGCCGAACGCATGAAGGTCAAGCTGTCGCCCGATCCGATGCCCGATGAAGGCGTCTTCACCCGCTCCGACCATTACCGCTTTGTCGAACAGGGCATCCCGGCGGTGTTCCTGATGACCGGCTTCGCCAATGGGGGCGAGAAGGCCTTCCTGCATTTCATGAAGACCAACTATCACAAGCCCAGCGACGATTTGAGCCAGCCGATCAATTACGCGGCCGGCGCCAAATTCGCCAGGCTGAACGCCGAAATCGCCCGCGAACTGGGGGATGCGCAGGCCGCGCCCGCATGGAACAAGGGCGACTTCTTCGCCGCGCGGTTCAGACGGAAATAATCCCCCGCTGCAGGGATCGGAAAGGCGCGGCCCGTGCTTATCACCACGGTTTGCGCTTTTCGAGTATTTTTGCTTCGGACTCGCAGGGCAATCCCAACACTTCCCGCAGTCGTGCCACGTTCGTTTCTGGCCTGCCTTTCATGATCGACCCCAACAGTCGGACCTTTGTACCGTCCCATTTCCATAGGATGATGCCTATTACATGGAGATCGTACGTGGTATAAACCTTGAGCGTGACGTCGGCGATCTGAGAGAAAGCGTCATCGTGCCGGCGCCAAAATCCGTAAAATAGCCTGCCGTCCTGCATCTCCACCGCGCGACCGCGGCGCGCGATGACGTGAAGAAAAAATGCTGCACCTGCCAGCCAGATGGCATAGCTGGCAACCTCCACCCAGCGCAGCCCTTCACCTTGCCCCACGATGCGCGGGAATAAACCCCAGCAGAATATCAGGAGCAGAAAAAATGGTACCTTCACAAACGAGTAATAGGCGACGACTATGGGTTCGGACTTTTCCATAGGCCGAAATATACAGGCTCGCGCGGCCTTCGCTACCGCCCTCGCCGCAGCTTGTCGAACTCCCAGCCCAGATGCTCGCGCGTTGGCCCGAATTTGTCAGCGGCCCAGCCGGCGGCAATACTTCCGGCCGCCGCTCCAAGTGCGGTGCCCACCCCCGGTATCGGGATGAACGTGCCAAGAACCCCGCCCGCAGCACCGCCCAATGCGCCCGCGCCCAGTGAGCCCAAACCGTGCAGCGCCGCACCGGGAACGGTGACACGCGCAGGGACGTTCCGCTTCAAGTCATCCGCCAGACCAAAAGCTTCTCCCGCAACCGTCAGTCCGATATTTGCGCCCCTGATACCGCGCAGCACGCGTCTGGCCGTGCCAAACGCATCCGTTGCACCGGCAAGCTCCTTGCCGCCATTCACCGCGGCTTCGACCACGCCCTTCTGCACATTGTTGGCGATACCCAGCGTTTCAGCGATGTCGCTTGCCGCCGCAAAACCCCCTTTGCGAGGCTGCGTGCCGGCCGACAGCAGGCCGGTTGCCGGAGGTGTCGCCAGGAGACCTTTGCGCGGATCGAAACCTGATGCACCGGGACGCACCGTCACCGCGTCACCGGGAAGGACAGTGCGGCGTGCGCGCGCCGCCGCCCGCGCATTGTCGGCATCCAGCCCCGTCTGGCCACGGCCTGCCAGACCGGCATCCGACAGATCGGCGCGGCGGGGCACAAGATAAATCTGCCCGGCCATAAGGCCGGTATCCTTCATGCCATTGGCGTGCATGAAAGCGCCTATGGCGGCCGGATTGCTGGTGCCCAGGATCGCCGAAATGCTGTCGCCAGCCTTTGCGGCATGCAGCCCGCCGACATCGGGCAGCACCTCCAGCCCGGTCAGCGCCACGGGCCGCTGCGACAGGTCCTGGCCGATCGTATCGGCATAGTCTTCCAGGGACATCGGTCCCCACATCTGGTCTCGGTTGGGCATGCGCGGCGCTCGCAACAAACGGTTCAATCAACCGCCAGCCAGCCACAAAAACCGCCTGTAGGCCCGCCGTCTCTCGTGCAGGGCTTGACCCGCGCGCCTCGCCCAACCTTAGCGAAATCTCCGTCTTTTTGCCCTATTATCCCGCCACCCTCGCCATGCCCATCGAGAGTGACCATGCGCCGCCCCTTCGTCCTTCTCCTGCTGCTGGTCCTGGCCGCCCTTCCGGCGCGGGCGCAGGAAATCGCCATACAGCCGGAATGGAGCGAGATCGAAACCGTCACGGTGCGCGCCCAGCCTGGCCCCGCCCTGTGGCACCTGACGCGCGGTGACGGCGAAGTCTGGGTGCTGGGCCAGGTCTGGCCGATGCCCAAGAATCTCACCTGGAACAGCGATGTGCTGGCCGATGTGATGGACGGCGCGCGGGAGGTCATCCACCCGCCGCGGCCCAGCATCAATTTCGTCGATGTCGCCTGGTTCCTGCTCTGGAATGGCGGCAAGCTGTCACTGCCGCGCGGCCAGCATCTGGAAAACCAGCTGGAGGAAGACCTTCGCCGCCGCTTCATCGCCGCCCGCGAAACGGTAAAGGGCGATGCGGAAGAATACGCCACCGACATTCCCATCCGCGCCGCCGTGCGCCTGCAGCAGGATTTCATGAAGGCCCGCAATTTCGAAGGCGGCCAGCCGCGCGGAAAAATCGGCGAGATCGCCCGCCGTCACAGTATCGAGCGCCGCTCGGTCGCCCGCTTCGAAGCCATGGATGTGGTGCGCGAACTTCTCAAGCTCAGTCCCGCCCAGCAGCGCCAGTGCCTGTCACAGGCAGTGGACGATGTGCTGTGGGCCGCCGCCCATGCCGAACCCGCCGCCCGCGCCTGGGCGGTGGGTAATGTCAGGGCGATGAAGGCCCATTACGCCGAATCCCGGCTGATGAACTGCGCCATCGGCTCGGTCACCCGCGCCGCCCAGATCGAAACGCGCAACGTCGCCGAAACCGTCACCGCGATCGACGCCGCGCTGAGGAAGCCCGGCAAGACCGTCGCGATCGTCAATCTGGGACCATTGCTGAGGAAAGGCGGCGTGCTGGAAAAACTTTCCAGCATGGGCGTGGCTATTCAGGCCCCGGCGGAAAGCTAAGCCGCCACCTTCGGCAGCCCCAGCGCATCGCAGCCGGGCCAGCACGGTTTGAAGGCCGGGCATCAGCGGAACCTGGCCCACCGTATGCGTGCCGCCGCCGCGCAACTTGATGGCAATAACGCGGGTCCACATAAAAGCGCTGTTCCAGACATCCTCTTCGCCCAACGCAACATCCGCGATATCATCGATAGCTATGGAACATGTCGGCGTCATAAGAGGCGAGGCACGATAGAATAGGCGGTCCTTCTCGATCCAGATGGCATTGCGGCGGTACACCCTCGCTGCAAACAGCAAAACCGCCAGCACCGCAAAGACTTCGGGCGGAAGGAAGGAGTGGCAAAGAAGCGCAAGTGCCGCTCCTGCGATCCCCA
>JBBSKJ010000309.1:0-3490 GCA_038256475.1 Micropepsales bacterium
AGGGTGCTGTTGACGATTTCGTATTCTCGGAAATTGCCCACCGTATACAGCGCTTCGTTCATGTCGAAATTCGCTCGCCGCGCCAACTCCGGTCGCCGCACGACCCGGCCCGGCCCCGGCCGGTTCTCCTGCAGCAGGTTGACCAGGGCTTCGTGCTGCTCCTGGTCCGTGCGGTAAACGGGCGGCGGGATTTCAGGACCGATGCGCATGGGCTGGGATTCCCGGGTGGGATCCATGCTGAAGCTGACCGAAAGGCCATAGGTGTCGCCGTAGAACCACCCCAGATTGAGGTTCACCGTATCGTAGAGGCGGTATCCCAACCCGACGTTGAACGGCGAGCGGACCTTGAAGCCGCTGCCATTTTCAGCGCGATAGCGGTCGCTGCTATACTCTGCCAGCAGGTTGAGGTTGGGAATTGGCGTGCTCCACTGAACGCCGCCAAAAACACCTATCTTTGAGCCACGAAAGAACTGGCCGAAATTAACCGTGCCGCCGGTGTCTTCTCTGCCGCCGCGAACGCAAAGGCGTGACGAAAGCTTGCAGAGAGGGTTGGGCAAAGCGTTGGTGTCCGCCAGCCGGCCCCAACCGGCGCCGAGCGTGAAATCGAAATTCCCCACGCGCTTTGAGGCGGCCATATACTCCGCGCCGTAAACGCCGGTTCCCAGAAGGTCGCGAACGCCGATCGAAAATTCGGGTAGAATATCGTCTTCCTGCAAAAGGCGCATTTTCAGGCCCAGGCTGCGGTCGAACAGCGAGAAACCCGGGATCTGATAATCGGCGATCTTGCTGTAGCGGAAAGAGCCTTCCAGCCATGGGAAAGCCTGAAAACTGAAATTGTAGCGCTGCGAACCCTGAAGCGAGCCCAATGTCACCGCGACTTCGCCATCCGGGGCCATACGGGCGCTGGGCATATCCAGAAGCCCCAGATCGCCATAGGTGGTGCGCGGCATGAACGGCATGACTGTATCCGCACCTGCCGGCAGGGTCAGGCCGCAAAGCATGACGACCGCACCCGCTGCCGCGGACCGGCGCGCGGCGCGCACCGATATCCGCATCAACACGGCCCTTCGCACGGGTCTGTAACGCCGCTTTCGAATTGTCTTAGTCCCCGCCCTTGGATCCCCGATCGGCGGCGCCTTCCCAGATATCGAGCCGCTTGAGAATGGGGATCAGCGCGGACGAAATGTCGGGTCTCGACAAAGCGACGGCGATGTTGGCATGCAAGAACCCGACCTTGTCGCCGCAGTCGTAGCGGGCGCAATCGGTCTTGACGGCATGGAATGGCGTGGTGCCGATCATCTTGGCCATGGCATCGGTGAGCTGAATCTCGTTGCCTGCGCCGCGCTCCTGCTTGTCCAGAATGCCGAAAATCTCGGGCTGCAGAATATAGCGGCCGATGACGCAGAGGCTGGAGGGCTCGGTGCCGGTAGCTGGTTTTTCCACCATCCCTTTCACCTCGGTGGCGTTGCCCGAGGTCTTGCCGGGATCGACCACGCCATAGCGCTTGATCTCATCCTTGGGTTTTTCCTCGGCCGCGACGACAATGCCGCCGCCCACCTGGTTGTAAGAAGCGATCATCTGCGCAAGCGCTCCAGGCTTGCCCACCATCAGGTCGTCAGGCAGCAGGACGGCAAAGGGTTCGTTACCCACGAAATGGCGGGCGCACCACACGGCATGGCCCAGTCCCAGAGGTTGTTGCTGGCGGATCATCCCGACCGAGCCGGTCTTGGGCAGAGATTCCAGCAGGCTGTTCAGCTCCGCCGTCTTCTCCCGGGCGCTCAGCAGGGATTCCAGTTCATAGGCATGGTCGAAATGGTCGGCGATGACATGCTTGCCCCGTCCGGTAATGAACACGAACTGTTCGATGCCGGCCTCACGCGCCTCTTCGACCGCATATTGGATCACCGGCTTGTCCACCACCGGCAGCATTTCCTTGGGGATCGCCTTGGTGGCCGGCAGGAAGCGCGTGCCCATCCCAGCCACGGGAAAAACGGCTTTGCGGACGGGTTTTGGCAAGGACATGGCGTTTTCCGGGGATGCTTCAAAAGAGGGCTGTTTCATCGCATGCGGCCGCCGTTATTGTCCAGTTTCCAAAGGCTTTTTGGCGGATCGGATGAGAAAAGCGGCCTGTCTCGGGCTTATCTTTTTGGCAATAGCGGCAGGCGGTGCGCAAGCCGCGCCTGCGACAGATGCTCATCTGTCCGGCGCACAGGCCGCGCTGGATAGCGGCAACGCCGCGCAGGCCAAACATCTTGTCGATACGGCGCTGGGCGAGGGTTCTGTTACGCCGTTGCAGCGCGCGCGGTTGCTGCACAATCGTGGCGTCGCGCAGGAGCTTTTGGGAAGCCATCAGGACGCGCTGGCCGATTTTACCGCGGCGCTTCAGACACCGGTTCTGCCAGTTGAGGAACGCGCCCAGGCCTTGTTGCAGCGGGGCTACCTGCTGGACAGTCTGGGCCGGCTGGCCGACGCGGTCAGGGACTATTCCGCGGCGGTGGCCTTGAAAACCACGTCCGCAGCAACGGCGCTGAACAACCGCGCCAATATCCATCGCCGCCAAAACCGCCTCCCAGAAGCGCGCCGCGACTATTTGGCATCGCTCAACATGGGCAATGCCAGGCCGCAATTCGCCTATTACGGCCTGGGCCAGATAGCAGAAGCTCAGCATGACAAAGAGGCCGCGCGGGGTTTTTATGCCCGGGCGGTGAGTGCTGATCCCAGCTACCGGCTGGCGGGTGAGCGCCTCGCGGAGCTGGGCGGGCCGCCTGAGACCGTCGGCGCCGATTCCGGCGTCGTCAAGCTGCGCCCCCCGTCCCGGGCGCCGCCTGTGGTGCTGAAGCCCCCGACAGACCGGATCGTGCTACGTCCACCGCCCCGCAAGCCTCAGCCGGCCAGATCGCCGCCTGGCCCGGGTCTGCGGCCCGCTCTCGATGCCCCAGCGAGGGGGGCTTCGGGGCCCGAAGTGCAGCTTGGCGCCTGGCGCAGCGAGGCTGAGGCGCGGGCGGGCTGGAGCAGGGCATTGGGCGCTTCTGGAGGGGCTCTGGAAGGCTATACGCCCCGTATCGTGATGGCGGATGTGCCTGGCAAGGGACGCTACTACCGGTTGCGTACAGTGGCGTCCGATCCCGCCAGCCTTTGCGCCAGTCTGCGCGCGGCCGGTCAGGATTGTATGCGCGCCCGGGATTAGCCTTCCGCATCGGGTGTTCGCAACCGCAACACCGGGGTTGTTCGCAACTGCAAAAAGCTCTTATGTTTGGGAACTCTTGGGGAACCGCGTTGGAGCAGCATGAGAGTGCGCCATTTTTTGCAGGCCGGGGTGCTTGCCTGCCTTGTTTCGTTTGCACCTTCCGTCCTGGCGTCTCCCTGGGCTGAAGTCGGCGATAACCAGCTACGGTCCGATATCGATCTGCTGGCAGCCGCGGGGGTGGTGAGCGATCTCGCAACCCACTGGCCAATTCCCTGGCGCTCCATCCTCACCGGTCTCGACAAT
>JBBSKJ010000310.1:0-3459 GCA_038256475.1 Micropepsales bacterium
CCCATGCCCGAGCGCACCCTGTCCGCCGCCGCCGCCAGCCGCTTGACGGGTTCGGCGATGGTGCCCGCCAGATACAGCGAGGACAGCAGCATCACCAGAAGGGCGACGGCGAAAACCTGCAACAGGATGGCGCGTTCGGCGCGCAGTATGTCGTCGATGTCGCCGCCTTCGGTGGAGAGGAACAGCACGCCATAGATCGCCGTAAAGCGCTGGATCGGCACGGCGACCGACAGCACCAGCCGGTTGCGATCATCCACCCGCTCGGCGCTGTCGGCGGCGCCGGTCAGCGCGGAGCTGACTTCCTCATAGACGCGGCCGTCATCGCCGGCTTCGTAATAGGGTTCCAGACTGGCAAAGGGGCGCACACCCATCACGCCGTCATAAAGCCGCTTGAACCACTCCTTCACCTGGGTGGCGGTGTCGAGGGCGGGCAGTTCCTGGCTCTGCACCACATTGCGCGCCAGCAGATTGCGGGTGTCGATCGCCAGCCGTCCGGTGGGTAGGTAAAGCCGGCCGCGCAGCCGTGTCGGCGCGATCAGCTGGCGCAGCAGCGGCTCGGCTTCATCGACTCGCAGCGTATGGGTGTCGGGATCGGTGGCATACTGGGCGATGGTGCCCGCCACGATGTTGGCCTGTTCCTGGATGGAATTGAGTCGTTCCTCGACCAGGCCGCGGCCGGTCGCCTGCACCAGGATGACGCCGCCAACCAGCACGATCAGCGCCAGCGCATTGAAGGCAAGAATGCGCCAGGTGAGGGCGGAAAAGTGGGGCATTACTCGCGGTAGCGATAGCCCACGCCATAAAGCGTCTCGATGGCGTCGAAGTCGTCGGCCACGGCCTTGAATTTCTTGCGCAGGCGCTTGATGTGGCTGTCGATGGTGCGGTCGTCGACATAGACCTGATCGTCATAGGCGGCGTCCATCAGGCTGTCGCGGCTTTTGACGAAACCCGGGCGTTGCGCGAGCGCCTGCAGGATCAGGAATTCGGTCACCGTCAGGCGCACCGGCTTGCTGTCCCAGGTGCATTCATGGCGCTGCGGGTCCAGCGCCAGCTGGCCGCGCACCAGCGCTTCCTTCTTGGCCGTCTCGCTGCCGGGGGCGGGTGCGGGCCCGGTCTTGCCTTCGGCGCGGCGCAACACGGCGCGCACCCGTTCCAGCAGCAGGCGCTGGGAGAAGGGCTTGCGGATGTAATCGTCGGCGCCGGCATTCAGGCCCATCAGTTCATCGATCTCTTCGTCCTTGCTGGTCAGGAAGATCACCGGCAGGTCCTGGGCCTGGCGCAGGCGGCGCAGCAGCTCCAGCCCGTCCATGCGGGGCATCTTGATGTCGAGGATGGCAAGGTCGGGCGGTGTGGTGGTCAGGGCGGTGAGAGCCGCGGCGCCGTCCGAGAAGGTGCGGACATGATAGCCTTCCTGCTCCAGCAGCATGCTGACGGACGCGAGGATATTCTTGTCGTCATCAACGAGGGCGATATTGGCCATGAATCCGTTCAAAAATGGGTCGGGCTAGTATAAGCCCATGACCAACAAAGCAAAGTCCAAAAGGTTCCATGTCTGAGGCTTCCTCGCCCCACGATCCCCAACGCTTTCAGGGTACTGCGGCCTTTTATGAGCGCTATCGGCTGACTTATCCCCACCGGCTGATCGCGCGGGTGGCCGGGCTGGCGGGGCTGAAGCCCGGCGATGCGGTGCTGGATCTTGGTTGCGGCTCGGGAATGCTCGCCATCCCTTTTGCGCGGGAAGGCATGGCGGTTACCGCCATGGACCCGGAGCCGGAAATGCTGGCGGCGACCAGGGCGGGAGCAGAAGCAGCGGGGGTCAATGTCGCCCTGCAACAGGCCAGCTCCTGCGACCTGACGCCGGACATGGGCCCGTTCCGGCTGGTCGTCATTGGACGGGCCTTTCACTGGATGGACCGTGCCGCGACTCTGGCCATGCTGGACCGCATCGTGAGGCCGGACGGCGGGGTGGCGCTATTCCATGATGCCCATCCGCCGGTGGAGGAGAACGGCTGGTTCAAGACCGTGTGCGATATCAGCGCCCGCCACCGGCTCAAGAGTGCGGGCCGCGGCGGCGGACATCGCCGCTATGAACCGTTCCTGTTGGCCTCGGCCTTTACGCAGATGGACGGATTGTCCGTCACCATCCGCAGGCCATTGACGGTCGACGAGATTGTGGGCCGGGTTTTTTCCATGTCAGCCTCTGTATCCGACCGGACTGCGCTGGCAGCGGAATTGACAGCGGCCTTGCGGGAATCGTCGCCGGATGGGAAGTTTACGGAGGTCGCGGAACTGGTGGCGCTGTTGGCGCGCCGACCTGGATAATCGCGACAATAATAAATGGGGGCGGGCATGGATCAACTTTTCTCGGGACAGACCAGGGGCATAACCTTGCTGCTGGTGGCGGGGATTCTGTTCTTGTATCTCCTGCCGTCCGTACTGGCCTTCATGCGCGGGCAGAAGCGCTTCTGGATCGTGTTTCCGCTCAATATCGTAGTGACGTTGGTACAGAGCGCCATCCTGCAGCTTCTGATGCCAGGCCTTCTGGCCTCGGCCCAGAGCGATGTCACAAGCATGATCCTGGTCGGGTTCCTGGCGAATTTCGGTCCGGGCTGGATTGCGCTGCTGTGGTGGGTCTCAAAGCCCGGGATCAGCGATCCGCGCCTCTTGAAGGCGCAGGGCACCAAGGCCTATGACACGATCGTCGCGCTGCCGCTGATATTATGGTTTGCCTATGGGGCGCTGCAGCTGCGTCCCACGCTGGTGCACGACTTCGTGCTGATGCAGAGCGGTGACGCCGCATTGATCAACTGGATACGTTTTTTCTCGCTGTCAGCGGCGATGGCGTTCAACCTGCTGCTGATCTACCTGCTGGTGGTGCGCGACAAGCCGGTGCGTCGCCTGGCGGGAATCCTGCCGAGGCTCTGCGCGCTGATCGGCACGTTTTTGGGCGTCGGCATGTTGCAATTGCCGGTCGCGCATCTGAGCCTGGGTGCGCAGATCGTCTCCGCCGTGCTGGTGGGGGTGGGCAGCCTGGCCTCGGTGCTGGTGCTGTGGCGGCTGGGAAAATCCTTTTCGATCATGCCCGAAGCGCGCACGCTGGTGACCAGCGGACCTTACGCCTATGCGCGCCATCCCCTTTATGGCGTGGAGATGATCACCATCATCGGCACGGCGGTGCAATTCGTTCAGCCCTGGGCCGGGATCGTGGGCTTCGCCGTGCTGGCGATGCTGGTGGTGCGCACCATGTTCGAGGAGCGGGTGCTAACGGAAGCCTATCCGGAATATGTCGCCTATCGCGCCAAGAGCGCCCGGTTTATTCCGGGGCTGATCTGTTCCTCATGCCTCAACGGTCTCAGCATGAGGATTTAGACATCCTCACCCTGAGCCCGTCGAAGGGTGAGAACGCAGTTCGCGGTTACTTGAACTCGACCTTGACGATCTCATAGGAGCGCGCGCCGC
>JBBSKJ010000311.1:0-3437 GCA_038256475.1 Micropepsales bacterium
CAGTTGGCAACAAGCGCAAACCTGCCGCTGGGATGGATGCTGATATAGCAGGGGATGGCGCCACTGGAGCTTACAGTGTTGAGTTTCCGCAAGCCGCCGCTATTGGCATCCACCGCATAGGCGGTGACCGAACCGCTTTTTTTGGGGCCATAGGTGCTGATCTCATTGACCGTGTAGAGAAACCTTTTGTTGGCCGACAGTTGGAGATGGGATGGCGACCGATCCTTGGCCACCAGCTTGCGACCTGACATCGCGCCGGTGACATCGTCGATATTCACCAGATAAATGCCTTCGCCATTGCCATTGTCGTAAGCGTGCGGTTCCGCCAGATTGGGCGTGTAGGTGCCGATATAGGCGCGCGCCGCATGGGCACTGGTGGCGCCGGCCAGCAGGCCGGTGGTGAAAGCCGCGAGGGCGGCGGTGCGAAGCAGAAGTTTCATGTCCGTTCTCCTGTAAAATCCACTACGCGGGGCCGTGCTCCTTAATCAGGGAAGGAAGACCATCGCTGTCGGCGTGCCCACCGCCAGGAACTTGCCGGTGAACTTCGGCGTCCCGTTGGCCTCCAGGCGGAAGGCGGCGATGTGGTCGGCGCGCTGGTTCATCGAGTAGAGGAACTTGCCGCTGGGATCGATCGCCAGGCTGCGCGGCGTGCTGCCCTCGGTATGAACGGTGCCTACTTTTGTCACCGTGCCGTTCGGCGCAACCGCAAAGGTCGCGATGGAGTCATGGGTCCGATTGGCGGAATAGACAAACTTCCCATCGGCGGAGGCCAGGATTTCCGAAGCGGAGCCGCTGCCCTGATAACCGTCCGGCATGGCCGAGATACTGGCGCCCCGGGGCGTCAGCTTGCCATCAGCAAAATCGTAGGTGGTCAGGCGGATATTATATTCGCCGATCTGATAAAGTGTCTTGCCATCGGGGGCGAAGGCGAAGTGGCGCGGCGCCGACCCGGGCAGCGTCTTGGTGACAGACACTTCGGTCAGCTTGCCGCTGTCGGTGTTCAATCTCCAGACAAAGATCTGGTCGCGGCCGGCATCGTTGCCCACGACATACTGGCCGCTGGGATCGGCGGCGATCATGTGGCCGCGTGTGTTGCGGCTGGTGCCGGCAGGGGGCTGTCCAGGCGGGGCATCGGAGGCGCTGGCGGAACCGAGCGGGCCGCCCGGCTTGATCACTTCGGTGGCCTCACCCAGGCTGCCATCCGGCTTGATGCGGATGATGGCAAAGGTGCCGGCGCTGTAATTGGCCACCATCAGGAATTTTCCTGATGGATGCACGCTGATATGGCAGGGGCCCGAGCCCTCCGAACTGACGGTGTTCAGCTGCGTCAGCGCGCCGGTGGCGGCGTTGACGGCAAAGGCCGTGACAGAGCCGCTTTTGGCCGGCCCGTAACTGGCCACTTCATTCACGCTGTAGAGAAACTTGTGGTCGGGGGAAAAAGCCAGCCAGGAGGGCGACAGGGTCTTGGCGACCAGCCGCGCGTTGGTGGGCGCGCCGGTCGCATCGTCCACATCCACCAGATAGATGCCTTCGCCGCGATTGGCTGACGGCGCGCCGGACGCATCGGGCGTATAGGTGCCGATATAGGCGCGCGCCGCATAGGCGCTGGTGGCGCTGGCCAGCAGCCCGGCGGTGAGAGCCGCGAGGGCAGCAGTGCGAAGCAGAATTTTCACAATCTTCTCCTTTTGGATTCATTCGTGGCGTCACGCGTGACACTGCCGCAATAGGCCCGCCCGGCTTGTTGTATTTATGGCCGGATTCCTAGCATGGCGGGGAGAGCCTCCCAATACTTGTGCAGCCGCAGCATTTTTCGGCTATGCTGACCGCCACTCCAAGGGTGTGTATCCGTGCTTCTGCTCATCGATAATTACGACAGCTTTACCTACAACCTCTTCCATTATCTGGGTGAGCTCGGGGCCGAGGTGCGCGTGGTGCGCAATGACGAAGTATCGGCGGCCGAGGCGCTGGCGCTCAAGCCCGAAGGCATTGTCCTGTCGCCCGGTCCCTGCACCCCCAACGAAGCCGGCATCTGCCTGGACGTTATCAAACAGGCGAATGGCTCCATGCCGATCCTGGGCGTCTGCCTGGGGCATCAGGCCATCGGCCAGGTCTATGGCGGTGCCATCGTGCGCGCGCCCGAGCCGATGCATGGCAAGATCAGCCGGGTGCATCACAGCGGCAAGAGCGTTTTCCGGGGCCTGAACAATGATTTCCTGGCCACCCGCTATCATTCCCTGACAATCGATCCGCCCTCCATGCCACCCGTGCTGGAAGTCACCGCCACCAGCGAGGATGGCGTGATCCAGGGCGTGATGCACAAATCCCATCCCGTGCATGGCGTGCAGTTTCATCCCGAGAGCATCGCTTCGGAGAACGGTCATGCCCTGCTCGGAAATTTCCTGACCATCGCACGCGACTTCGCCAAAATCCCGGCATGAGTGTGACAAGCGCCCCGATGGATTTTCACGCCATTTTGGGAAGAGCCCAGGGGGGCGAGCCGCTGGGCTCGGGCGATACCAGTCAGCTGTTCGACGCCATCTTCACCGGCCGCCTGACACAAGACGAAATTATCGCCTATCTGTCGGCGACGGCGGACCGCAAGCCGACGGTGGATGAACTGGTGGGTGCCGTCACTTCCATGCGCCATCACATGCGCACCCTGACCGCGCCGGCGGGCGCCATCGACCTGTGCGGCACGGGCGGCGACGGGCTGGGCACCCTGAACATCTCCACCGCGGTATCCTTCGTGGTGGCGGGCGCGGGCGTTTCGGTGGCCAAGCATGGCAACCGTTCCGCTTCGTCCAAAAGCGGAGCCGCCGATGTCCTGGAAGCGCTGGGCGTGAACATCGCCCTGGCGCCCGAAGCGGCACAAAAGGTTCTGGCGGATGTCGGGCTGATATTCCTGTTCGCCCAGATCTACCACCCGGCGATGAAGCATGTGGGCAATGCCCGCAAGCAGATCGGCCGGCGCACGATCTTCAACCTGCTGGGCCCGCTGGCCTCGCCGGCCAAGGTGACGCGCCAACTGGTGGGTGTTTTCTCCTCCGACTGGCTGCTGCCCTATGCGCAAGCACTCAAGGCACTTGGCAGCGTGCATGCCCTGGTGGTGCATGGCACCGACGGGCTGGACGAAATCTCGATCAGCGCCCCAACACAGATCGCCATGCTGGCCGATGGCGCAATCACCACCCGCGAGATCACGCCCGAGGATGCCGGTCTGAAGCGCTGGCCGCTGGCCGAAATCCGGGGCGGCGAGGCGGCCCACAACGCTGCCGCCCTCACCCGGCTGTTTGAGGGCGAAACAGGCGCTTATCGCGACATCGTGCTGCTGAATGCGGCGTGCGCCCTTATGGTGGCGAACGCCGTAAAAGATGTAAGCTCCGGTGTCACACTGGCGGCACAAGCTCTGGACAGTGGCGCCGCCAAAAGCAAGTTAC
>JBBSKJ010000312.1:0-3435 GCA_038256475.1 Micropepsales bacterium
AACACCTTCCGCCGTTTCGCCCAGGCCGATGCCATGCGCGCCGCCTACAACCGTCCCGACCGTTTCGCCTCCAGCCATCCGGTGGGCCAGGACCGCGTCTTTGACCTGATGCAGAAACTCGAATCCTCCCCCTATCGCGAGGTGCAGGATTCGCCCCAGTCGATGCACACCTTCCAGATGGTGCAGGCCAAGCTGGCCGGCTTCGTCCTGCCGGTGAAGGATGCGATGATCCGTTTTCCGGTATCCGACACCAGCGCGCGGGCGCGCTATGCCCGCTCGTTTGTCTATATGCGCCAGCCCGACTTCCAGAAGGCGCTGGCCGAAATCAGCAGCCTGATCCAGGAAGAGCCCAACAATCCCTATTTCTACGAAGTGCGGGGCCAGATCCATGTCAGCATGGCCAAGCCCTTGCTCGCGCTGCCCGACCTTCAGAAGGCGGTGAGCCTGCGCCCGGGCGCGCCGCAACTGCGCCTGATGCTGGCCGGCGCCCAGCTCGCCACCGAGGACCCGGCCTTGGCCGCCGAGGCGCTCAAGAATCTGAAAGCCGCCCTGCTGGTGGAGAATGACGACATCTTCACCTGGTACCAAACCGCCCAGGCCTACAGCGCCATCAAGAACGTGCCGATGGCCGATCTGTCGACCGCCGAACTGTGGTACAATGCCGGCGACATGCGCCGCGCGATGGTGTTCGCGATGCGCGCGCGCGGCAAGCTGCCCCAGGGCAGCGCGGACTGGGAACGCGCCCAGGATATTATCGGCGCCGCGGGTCCGCTGGCGCAGCAGCAACGAGGATAACAATGCGAGCCTTTGTGATTACCCTTGCCGGCGCCATCGCGGGCGCAGCGCTGGCGGTCGCCGTCATCCTGACCATGGCGGACCGAGGGATGATCCCGATCAACGATCTGCAGATGCAGACCTATCTGATGCGCCGCCCGGAACTGGCCGCCGCCATGCTGGGACGTTATCAGCAGCAGGAAGAATCCAAGCAGAAGGCGCAGCAGACCGCCGCGCTGATGAACAAGGCGGCATTTTTCGACCCCAAGGTGGCCTTCGTCGTGGGGCCCGCCGACGCCAAGCAGACCTTTGTCGAATTCTACGATTATGACTGCCCCTTCTGCCGCGCCTCGCTGCCGGCGATCCGCAAGTTCTACGAAGCCAACAAGGACAAGGTCCGCTTCGCCTTCATCGAATATCCCATCGAACAGCTCCACGGCCCCAGCGCCATGTTCGCCGCCAAGGCCTCGCTGGCGGCGCGCAAGCAGCGCGACAAGTACATGGACTTCCACTTCGCGCTGCTGGCCGAGGAAGGCGCGATCACAGAAGAAATGATCTATGCCAATGCCGCCAAGGTCGGGATGGATGTGAACAGGCTGAAAGCCGACATTCAGGATCCCGAAATGCAAAAGGCCCTGGACGCCAGCATCGCGCTGGCGCGCAAGACCGGCATCGACGGCACGCCGACCTTCATTCTGAACGGCAAGCTGCATCCGGGGATGCTGGAAGATGCCGCGCTGAACGAGGCGATGAAGCTAGATAAGTCCTGACAGCGGACTGGACGGATCGGCATACGCCTTCTTGGGCATCCGCCCGGCCAGCCAGGCCAGGCGCCCGGCCTCCACCGCCAGCTTCATCGCTTCTGCCATCTGCACCGGATCGCGCGCATGGGCGATGCCGGTGTTGGAAATCACCCCGTCACAGCCCAGCTCCATCGCCACCGCCGCATCTGAAGCCGTACCGATCCCGGCGTCCACGATCACCGGCACCCTGGAGTCCTCGATGATCATGCGGATGTTCACGGTGGACTGGATGCCCATGCCCGAGCCGATTGGGGATGCCAGCGGCATGATCGCCACCGCGCCGACGTCTTCCAGCCGCTTGGCCATCAAAGGATCGTCGCTGCAATAGACCATCACCTGGAAGCCATCCTTTGACAGCATCTCGGTGGCGCGCAGGGTTTCGATCATGTCGGGATAAAGAAGCTTCTTCTCACCCAGCACTTCCAGCTTGACCAGACTCCAGCCGCCCGCCTCGCGCGCCAGGCGCAGCGTGCGCACCGCATCTTCGCCGGTAAAGCAGCCTGCCGTATTGGGAAGGTAGGTGACTTTCTTCGGATCGATGAAATCCACCAGCTTGGGCTGGCCAGGATCGGTGAGGTTCACGCGGCGCACCGCCACGGTGACGATCTGCGCCCCGCTGGCCTCCAGCGCCGCCGCGTTCTGGGCGTAATCCTTGAACTTGCCGGTGCCGATAATCAGCCGCGACGTGTAGGTCTTGCCCGCCAGCACAAAGGGCTTGTCCGGTCTGTTTTGATCTGGCGGCTGCTTCGCATCCGCCGGGGGCGGCACCTGCGCGGGGGCGTTGCCGCCGCCGATGAAATGCACGATCTCCAGCCGGTCGCCGTCGGTCAGCGCGACCTCGCCATAGGCCCCGCGCGGCACGATCTCCAAATTGCGCTCCACCGCGATCTTGGCCGGGTCCAGCCCCAGGCTTTCCAGCAGGCCCCGCACGCTGGTGGGCGCGTCCAGTTGCCGGGGCTCCCCGTTCAGGGTGACGTTCACTGCCATTGCCGCGCTACCTTAAGCATTTCCGTATCTCTCTGGATGCGATTATAAGGCTTGAATCAGCTTTACCACCGGAAAGTCTATGGCAAAAAAGCCCAAACAATCCAAGACCTTACCGATATATATCCTCAACGGTCCCAACCTCAACCTGCTGGGGACGCGCGAGCCGGAGGTCTATGGCTATACCACGCTGGCGCAGGTCGAAAAGATGTGCGCCGAGCAGGCCAAGCGCCATGGCCTTTCCATCGTCTTCCGCCAGTCCAATCTGGAAGGCGAAATCGTCGACCACATCCAGGAAGCGCGTACCGGCGCTTGTGCCGTGATCATCAATCCGGCCGGCTACGGCCACACGTCCATTGCCATTCTGGATTCGCTCCAGATGCTGAAGGTGCCGGTGATCGAGTGTCACCTTTCCAACATCCACAAGCGCGAGCCCTATCGCCACAATTCCTATGTCTCCAAGGCTGCCACGGGCATCGTGATGGGCCTGGGCGCGCAAGGCTATCTGCGCGCGGTGGACGCGGTCGCTGAAATTCTCAAGGTATCGAAATGAGCACGAAGAAAAAGAAGCCCGCCGCCAAAACCGCGTCTCAGCCCGCAGCCAAGTCGCCGGGCAAGCCCGGCGTGGATGCCGCCGCCGTGCGCGAGCTGGCCAAGCTGCTGAAGGACACCGGCCTCACCGAAATCGAGATCGAGCATAACGGCGCGCGCATCCGTGTCAGCCGCGCCAGCGGCGCCAGCGCCACCACCGTCACCATGGCGGCGCCGACGTCGGCACCCGTGGCCGCGGCACCTGCCCCGGCTTCCGCGCCGGCATCCTCCGGTCCGCCGGCGGGCGCGGTCCCCTCACCCATGGTCGGCACCGTCTATCTGT
>JBBSKJ010000313.1:0-3427 GCA_038256475.1 Micropepsales bacterium
CGGGGCGCACACCGCTGATTTTCATCGAGGTACCCGGAGCGACCGGCGACCCGAGCGTAAGCGAGGGCCCGTCCGGCGCGACCGTTCTAATGTACGGCCATCTCGACAAGCAGCCGGAAATGCAGGGCTGGGCCGAAGGCACCGGGCCCTGGGTGCCGGTGCGCAAGGACGACAAGCTTTATGGACGCGGCGGTGCCGATGACGGCTATGCCATGTTCGCCAGCCTTGCCGCATTGCTGGCCCTGAAAGAGCAAGGCATCGCCCACGGCCGCGCTGTCATCATCATCGAGGCGTCGGAAGAATCCGGCTCGCCCGACCTGCCATTTTATATCGACCATCTGGCGACGCGCATCGGCACGCCCGATCTTGTCGTCTGCCTGGATTCCGGCAGCGGCAATTACGAACAATTGTGGCTGACCACCTCGCTGCGCGGCATGGTGATCGGCAATCTCAGCGTGCGGGTGTTGAGCGAAGGCGTGCATTCGGGCGCGGCCAGCGGCATTGTCCCCTCGTCTTTCCGCATCCTGCGCAGCCTCTTGTCGCGCATCGAGGATGAAGAAACCGGCCACATGATCCTGCCGGAACTGTTCGTCGAGATTCCGCAAGACCGCCATACCCAGGCCAAGCAGGCGGCCGAGATTCTGGGTGATGAAGTCTGGTCGGAACTGCCTTTTGCCGGCACAACAAAACCCATGGCCCCGCGCCGCGACCCTGCGGCGCAATTAAATGAAAGCGATAATGCGGAGCTGATCCTGGAGAAGACCTGGCGGCCGCAACTGGCGGTGACGGGCATGGCGGGTTATCCGCTGCTCGCGGATGGCGGCAATGTGCTGTTGCCTTATAGCGTGGCCAAACTCTCCTTGCGGGTGCCGCCCACCGGCGACGCGGAAAAGGCGCGCGCGGTGGTCAAGAAGGTGCTGGAAGACAATCCGCCCTATAACGCCGAAGTGACCTTCAACGCGCCGCGCGGCGAGAATGGCTGGAACGCGCCGACATTGGCGCCGTGGCTGGAAGCATCGCTGAACAAAGCGAGCAATGCCGCCTTTGGCAAGCCGGTCGCCTATCAGGGCGAAGGCGGCTCGATTCCCTTCATGGCCATGCTGGGCGAAAAATTCCCCGGCACGCAATTCGTGGTGACGGGATTATTGGGGCCGCATTCCAATGCCCATGGCCCCAACGAATTCCTGCACATTCCCTTTGCCAAGAAACTGGCTGCCTCCATCGCCCAGGTGCTGGCCGATCACGCGGCGCGCCAGAGTTAAAGTGGGTTCAAAAGGAATCGTTTCTCCTCATGCTTCGACAAGCTCAGGGTGAGGAAATCCGGCTAAACTCCTCATGCTGAGCTTGTCGAAGCATGATGTGCGCGAAGACATTTGAATTTAAGCCGCTCTAACCCGGCAGCATCACCTTGGTGACGACGGTGCCTTTGCCCTGCATGGTCGTCATCGCGTCCTCGATTCCGAAGACCGGATCAATCAGCCGCCACACCGCGCGGGTGCGGGCATTGTCGACCATCGATACGATGATCCGCCCGCCCGGATTCAGCATGGTCTGATATTTCCGCAGTATGCCGGGCGGATCGGTCAGATAGTAAAGGCTCTGGTTGAAGACGATGACATCGAAGCGTTCATCCGTCTCGAAGGCCCAGGCATCCGCGACCGTGAAGCGGCTGCGCGCATCGCCCAGCCGCCTTGTGGCAATCGCGATGGCCTCCTTGGAGACATCCATGCCGAGATAGGATCTGTAGGGCAGTATCTTGAGCTTTTCCGCCAGCAGGCCTTCGCCGCAGCCCGCGTCCAGAATCGAAGCCGGACCCAGAAACTGGCAATAGCCCAGGATGGAGACCAACCCCGCCAGGCTGTCCATCTTGCGCAGATATTCCCATTGACCATCGCGATACTCCCGGTCCCAGGTCTCCGCGGAAACCTGTTGCGGGCGATAGCCGGTCAGCCCAAAAACAACGGCACGCGCCAGCTCCTTGATACGTTCCATCAGCGCCCCCGCCCCTTATTTTTGTTGTCTGGCGGCAAATCACCGCCGGCCCTAAGCTGGCTTCACTGTTAGGCAATTGTGTGGAGAGCCCATGGTCTTCGGTCAAATCGAGGAAAAGAACCGCCGGCCCCTGCTGATATTCGTGCTGGTGACGGTGGCGATCGGGGCTTTGGGCAGCTTTTTCACCCAGCCCAACATCCCCACCTGGTATGCCCAACTGAACCACCCTTCGATCACCCCGCCCAACTGGGTGTTCGGTCCGGTATGGACCACGCTCTATGTCATGATGGCGGTGGCGGCCTGGCGGGTGTGGCGGATCACCGGCCTCAAATCCATCGAGATGCTGGCCTGGGGCCTGCAGCTGGCGCTGAACTTCGCCTGGAGCGCGATCTTCTTTGCGATGCACGAGATCGACGCCGCCTTTGTCGAGATCATGCTGCTGGACCTGGCGATCCTCTACACGATGCTGCTGTTTTGGCGGCGGGACCGGATTGCCGGGATGCTGCTGGCGCCCTATCTGGCCTGGACCAGTTTTGCGACCCTGCTCACCTGCCGCTTTGCGGCGCTGAATCCCTGAATCTGACCAAAGACTTGGCAAGCGGGAGCCTCGTCCCTATATACCCCCATAGGTCAGCATGGGCTTTCGCTTCGGCCTAATTTTGTAAAAGAATTCAATGGGATGGGTCGAGGACGCCTTCGGGGTCTCCGGACCCATGCCCGATAATGAGGAACTGTAATGGCTAAAGTAATCGGCATTGATCTTGGCACCACCAATTCCTGCGTGGCGGTCATGGAAGGCTCGGCCCCCAAGGTCATCGAGAATGCGGAAGGCGCCCGCACCACCCCGTCCATCGTCGCCTTCGCCCCCGATGGCGAGCGCCTGATCGGCCAGCCCGCCAAGCGCCAGGCCGTCACCAATCCCGAACACACTTTCTTCGCCATCAAGCGCCTGATCGGGCGCCGCTTCGACGATCCGATGACCCAGAAGGACATCGGCATGGTCCCCTACAAGATCGTCAAGGCCGACAATGGCGACGCCTGGGTCGCGGGCCGCGAAGGCAAGAAATACTCTCCCAGCGAAGTCTCCGGCTTCATCCTGCAGAAGATGAAGGAAACCGCCGAAGCGCATCTGGGCGAAAAGGTCACCCAGGCGGTCATCACCGTTCCGGCCTATTTCAACGACGCCCAGCGCCAGGCGACCAAGGATTCCGGCAAGATCGCCGGCCTGGAAGTGCTGCGCATCATCAACGAGCCCACCGCCGCGGCGCTGGCCTATGGCTTGGACAAGAAGCAGTCCGGCACCATCGCGGTCTATGACCTTGGCGGCGGCACCTTCGACGTCTCCGTGCTGGAAATCGGCGACGGCGTCTTTGAAGTGAAGTCCACCAATGGCGACACCTTCCTGGGCGGCGAAGACTTCGACCATCGCCTGGTC
>JBBSKJ010000314.1:0-3418 GCA_038256475.1 Micropepsales bacterium
CCTCTATCTGACCAATCACGGCCGCGACGGCACGTCCAAGGGCTGGCCAGAACTTCTCACCCAGGCCGATGACGATGCGATCCCGGACGAGATGTTCAAGGTGACCAAGGGCACCGACATGGGCTGGGCCTACACCTATTGGGATGGCGTGAAAAAGGTTCGCCTCGCGGCGCCGGAATATGGCGGCGACGGCAAGACGGTTGTGAGCGATGCGAAGTATGCCAAGCCGGTGGCGGCGTTCCACCAGCTGCGCCCCGCCACGCTCGACATGACCTTCTATAACGGCGTCCAGTTTCCGCGTTCCTATCGCGGCGGCGCCTTTTTCGCCATGCATGGCGGCAACGATCCGGCGATCGTGCCGGGCGGCCGCAAGGGCTATAATGTGATGTTCGTGCCGTTCGTCGGCGGCAAGCCGGGAACCCCCATCGCCTTCGCCGAAGGCTTTGCCGGCCCCACGCCCGAGCACAAGAATATCAAGCAGGCCACCTACCGCCCGGTGGGCGTGGCGGTGGCCCCGGACGGCGCGCTGTTCGTCGCCGATTCCAGAAAGGGCCGGATCTGGCGGATTTCCTATACCGGCAAGCCCTGATTAACGGCTTTCGGGGTAGCTTTAGGCGTTGCGCCGGGGGTGCGGGATCAGTAGTTTTCCGCCACCTCCGGCCAACCGGAAGCCGCCTTAGCTCAGTCGGTAGAGCATCGCATTCGTAATGCGGGGGTCGCCAGTTCGAGTCTGGCAGGCGGCACCATTAATGATCTCCCCTTTAGGGGGCACGCCTCCTCGACGCTGCTACGCCAGTCCTCATCACACCCCGCAATACGCTGATTTACGCTAGAGTCTTCCGAGGAGGGACCAATGGCTGATGTTCAAGCTTGTTGCGGTTGGGGGGCAATCCTTTCGGGCATCGCCGCGATCCTGTGGCCGCTGCTGATAGGCTTTGTGGTTTTCTGGTTTCACCCCCGCTCGGACAACTTTGGAGCGAATTGGCAAAACTAGTGGGCCGGACTAAAAAATTCCGTGTTCCTGGGTTTGACCTGGATGCGTCACCTCAGCCTCCAGCGGACAAGGTGCCTGAAGGCCTTGCGGAAGATGCATCCAAACAGGTCGATCAAACCGTCAAGCTGCCCGACACTTCCCCGACCGTACAGGAGATAGAGCAAAGCATTTGGAAGGCCGGGGAGGAGCGGGGATGGGATAAGGAAACGCTTACCCGATACGTTATTCGCGATCTTTCTGGCACTCGATTGTCCCTGCATTTTGAGCGCACCTACGGACCGATTTTTGGGAGTCAGCTAACATTGCTCATGCAGTTACACGCGGTGCGAAGGGTGTCGAAGGCGCAAGCACAAACAATTTATGATCAGGCCCGTGAACGCCATTCGGACTTCTACAAAGTTTTTTCATTCGATCAGTGGCTCGCCTTCCTGGCGAATTCCGGTCTTATCGAAGTCACGGGTACTGAGGTTATCGCATCACCGATGGTTGGTGAGTTCTTCGTATATTTGCGCCAACGTAACTTGAGTACCAGCAAACATGGCTAGGTGGAGCATAATCAGCACGATGTGTTGTCAAGCCGGGAGCGGCGGCAGCACTTAACAGGCCCGCGATTAATCGCGGGCTTTTGGTGCTAAGGCGTCATTTCATAAAAGCAAAGCTGATGCACATCTCACCGCGCCAGCGGATCAGGCCTGAGCTGGAATTTCACGATCTGGTGCCCTTGCCGCCTTCGATGTGCTGCGGGGCGCGCGTCGCATAGGTGGACCACAGGCCCTTGCCCTTCCAGCCCCTTGGCATAAAAGCCCATCGGATAGGGCACCCGCAGGGTGACGAACTTGCCGTCCTTCAGCACCAGCAGGGCGTCCGACGCATTGCCCGTGGCGCGACCGACTCCTACACCCCCGGCTTGAAGCGGCTGCCCAGCGCCCACCGGCGGGCGATCATGGCGTCCTTCTCCGGCGCCTTGACGCTGTTGAAGGCCTTCAGGGCGTCGGCTTTCTGGCCGGCGGCGAGATAGGCGTAACCCAGACCGGTCTGGCCCTGAGCGGGATTCTTCAGCGGCTTCTTCAGGCCCTGCTGAATGACGGCGATGGCTTCCTTGGCTTTGCCCTGACCAACCATGGTCTCGCCGATCCTGACCAGCGCGTCACCCTGGGGATGGGCGCGGGCAGCCGCGATTTCCCTTGGCAGACTGGCGGCCTGGGCGGCGGCCTGGGTCCTGGCCAGATCGAGCAGGCGATTGCTGCGTTCGCCGCTCAGCACCTTGGCGGCCTGGCCCTTTTCGATCACGCGCTGGGCCTCGGCGGCGTTGCCCAGCTGCAGCGCCAGCTGTGCCAGCAGCGTATAGTCGTCGCGGGTGGTGACGTTGCCGGACATCAGCCGCAAGCGGTTGATATCCAGCGCGTTGCGATCCGACAGGCCGCGCGAACGCTCGGTCAGGCGCAGCAGGTTCTTCCAGTGCTCCGCCTTGCCCGAACGGCCGACCAGCGTTTCCAGCGCCTGGCGCTGGGCTGCTTCATCGCCATTCTCATAGGCGCAGCGCGCCTGCAATTCCAGAATGCCGTCATTGGGCGAAGGGAAGTTGGCGCGGATGTAGCGCGCGCAACCGGCATAATCGCCCGCCCGGAAATAGGCCTGGGCGATGATCTGCATGGCGTTGTTGTCCAGCGCATTGTGCTTGCGCAGGGTGTCGGCCGAGGCGATCACGTCGCGGAACCTGCCGGCATTATAGTCATTGGCGAACTTGGCCTTGGCGCCCGCAACGCCGCCGATTGCGGCATCGCCCGACTTGACGCCGACATACTGCTTCATCTGGTTGATGACCGCGGTGTCGTCCGATGTCTTGCCGGGCGCCGCTTCCGCCTCGGCGATCTTTGCCATGGCGGCGCGATAGTTGCCGGCGGCGGCCAAAGTCTGGGCCGCCTTCAGGGCCGCACCCACATGGGCGCTGACCGTCGCGGCCTGCGCCGGAGCCGTGAAGACCATGGCGGATAGCACCGGCGTTGTGCCCAAAAGAACCGCCGTCAGGGCGGTGCGCAGACGCAATTTGATCATGCTCTGTGTCCTTCGCCGGGCCCTTGTGAAAAGACTGGCCCGAGGCACACAGTGGGATACGTGCGATGAACTCGGCCTGAACCAAGACAGGCGGAAGTAAGGCGCGCTCGCGCCAGAGCGCCGATCAGAAAATGCGGGCTGCGCGCTGTCCTATCGCGCCAGCGGGTTGGGCCTGAGCTGGAATTTCACGATTTTGCTGGTGGTGCCCTTGCCGCCTTCAATGTGCTGCGGGGCGCGGGTGGCATAGGTGGACCACAGGCCCTTGCCTTTCCAGCCCGCGGCCGGATCGTCGATGCGCCCGTCCAGCCCCTTGGCATAAAAGCCCATCGGATAGGGCACCCGCAGGGTGACGAACTTGCCGTCCTTCAG
>JBBSKJ010000315.1:0-3397 GCA_038256475.1 Micropepsales bacterium
CGCACCGGCACGCGCTGGACGATCTTGATCCAGTTGCCGCTGGCATTCTGCGGCGGCAGCAAGGCGAAGGCGGAGCCGGAACCCGCGCCCAGACCCGCGAGCCGCCCGCGATAGACCACGCCGCTGCCATAGATATCGGCGGTGACGCGCACCGGCTGGCCGATGCGCATACGCGCCAGCTGGCCTTCCTTGAAGTTGGCGTCGATCCAGACATTGGACAGCGGCACCACCGCCAGAAGCGGCGCCCCGGCGGAAACACGCTGGCCCACCTGCACGGTGCGCTGCGCCACGATGCCGTCCACCGGCGCCACGATACGCATATGGCTGAGCGCAATGGCGGCGGCGCGCAGCTGCGCGATGGCTGCCAACACGTCGGGATTGTTGTCGGCGTCCACGCCGACGATGCCGGACTGGGCCTGGGCCAGCCCGCCTTGGGCCGCGCTCACCGCACTTTGCGCCGCCGTCACGGCGTTGCGGGCATGGGACAATTCCTCGCCCGACACCGCACCGCCCAGCGCCGAGCGTCGGCGTTCGTAATCTTCACGGGCCCGGGCCAGCGCGGTGTTGGCCTGGGCCAGCTGGGCGCGATAGGAATCGGCGCTGGCGAAAGCCCCACGCACGCCCCGCACGGCGCGGGCCAGATTGGCCTCCGCCGCCTTCATGTTGACCTCGGCGATGCTGGGATCCATTTCGACCAGAAGCTGGCCGCGGCGCACCTGCTGGGTATTGTCGGCGTGCAGCGCCGTCACCGTGGCATTCTCGCGGCTGGTCACCGCCACGATATTGCCGGCGACATAGGCATCGTCGGTGGATTCATAGAGACGCGCCCACAGCAGCCAGTACCCCCCCCAGATCACGGCCGCCACCAGCACGACAACGCCCAGGACAAGAAACCCCTTGCGGCGGCGTTCGGCTCGCGCGGCGTCCGGCATGTCGCTCATGGCTTGGCACCCTGACTCGTTTCAAGACGGCTGACTTCAAGATGGCCGTCTTCAGCATTGTTGTCTTCAAGATTGAACCCGCCGCCCACCGCCAGCAGCAAGGCGACTCGCTGGCTGGTCGCCTCGGCCACCAGCGCGGCCATCTGCTGGCGCGCCTGCCGCAGGGTGCTTTCGGCGGCCAGCATGGGAATCTGGTCCGACAGGCCCAGGCGATAGCGTTCTTCGGCCAGGGCCAGGGCATTGGCCGCGCTGTCCAACGCCTTTTGCTGCTCGATCTTCTGATCGGCCAGGCTGGCCACCTGGGTCAGGGCATCGGCGGTCTGGCGCACCGCCCCCACCACGGCCGCGTTATAGTCCGCCACCGCGATATCCAGATCCGCCGTCGCCCGCGCATACTGGGCGCGCAGCCGTCCGGCATCGAAGATCGGCAGGTGCAGCGCGGGACCCGCGCCCATGGTCAGCGCATCAGCAGAGAACAGGCTGGAAAAACCCAGCGCCTGAAAACCAATGGCGGCGACCAGATTGATGTTGGGATAGAAATCGGCCTGCGCCGCATCGCGGCCCCGCATGGCCGCGGTGATGCGCGCGCGTGCCGCCAGAATGTCGGGACGGCGCGCCAGCAGATCGGCGGGCAACGAGGTGGGCAGCGGCAGCGCGGTCTCCAGCGCGGGCGACGGCCGGGTGATGGCGCCATAAGCGCCTGCGCCCGCACCGGTCAGCGCCGCGATGGCATGAACCCCCATATCGCGCTGGGCCTCGGCGCGGCGCACGTCGATCCGCGCCATGGCCAGCAAGGCCCTGGCCTGTTCCAGCGCCGCCTCATTCTCGAGACCCGAGGTCACCCGGCTCTGGGTGAGATTCAGGATGGTCTGGCGGTCGGCCACCGCCTGGTTGGCGACATCGATATTCTGATAGGCCAGCGCCAGGCTGACATAGGTCTGGGCGAAGATGCCCGCCAGCGCCTGCCGCGCCGCCATGGCATCGAGGGCGGCGGCTTGCGCACTGCCCCGCGCCCTGTCGATCAGGGCTGCCTGCTTGCCCCAGAAATCCAGTGACCAGTTCATCCGCGCCTGGACGTCCCCTACCGACTGCCAGGTGCCGCCATAGGCGCTTGGCAGGATGTAGCGGTCGCTGAGGAGCTGGCGCTGCGCCTGCCCGTCCAGAGTGATCTGGGGATAGCTCAGCGCGCGGGCCCCCGACAGTTCGGCCTGGGCGGCGCGTATGCGGGCCAGCGCGCCCTGCAGGCTGGGATTGGACTTGAAGGCTTCCGCCGCCAGGCGATCAACCTGGGGGTCGCCAAAGGCCTTCCACCAGTCCTCCTGGAAACGCGGGGCGGCCTCGCTGCCCAGGCCCAGACTTTGCGGTTCTGTCTGCAGCACCTGTGGTGTCGTGGACGGCGCGGTGACGCATCCGCCCAAACTCAGCGCCAGCAACAGGGCGGCACCAGTGGCTTTCTGCAATCTCGTCCCCGGCAGGCGTTGGTCCATGCGATGTCCCACATGCCGCATGAATTGCTTAATTCAGGTTAACCCTGAACATCGCGGCGGGGTGCCGGCCCCGTTTTTCTTAAAGTTATCAATAAAATCAATTACTTAAAGAAAAACGCCGCGGCTCTCGCCGCGGCGTTGATCTTACAGGCTTGATCCTGGGGTCAGCCGCCGCCGCTCGAACCGACCAGGGTGAAGGTCGCGCCGGGGGCATTGTTGATGTTGATCAGCCCGCCCGCCGTGAGGTTCGGATTGACCAGCTGCACCCGCGTCGTGCCACCGTCCTGCCAGAGCAGGTCGCTGGAGCCATCGCGATTATAGTCCTCCGCGCCGCGCAACACCGACCCGGCCGACGGCTTGGCGAAGAGGCCGCTGCTGCCGGTATGGCTGGTGCCGTCCATGGTCCAGATCAGGGCATCGCCGGCCGCGTCGGTGAAAAGGATGTCGCTCTTGCCGTCGCCATCGAAGTCGCCGGTGCCATAGGCGGTATAGCCCGCGCCCGGTCCGATGATGGTGGACTTTTCGGCAATGATCGCACCATCCATCAACGTGACATGGACATTGCTGCTGCCCGGCGCCGTGCTCTGCCACAGGATGTCGCTCTTGCCGTCGCCGTTGAAGTCGCCGGCGCTGACAGCCGTGAAGCCCGCCACCGTGGGCACCGCCGTAACGGCCGAGACCACACCGTTGATCAACGCGTTGCCGCCCAGGAACATGATCTGGGTCTGGGCCACCGGCAGGGTATTGTCCTGCAGCAGCACGTCGGATGTGCCGTCGCCATCAAAGTCGCCGACAGCCTTGGCAGTCCAGTCCGCGCTGCCCGGCTGCGTCGTCAGGAGGGTGCTGGCGGAATTGGCGCCGGCCCTCCAGATCTTCAGATCGCCGGTCGTGGTGTCCTGCAACAACAGCGAGGAGTTGCGGTTGATGTCGACCCGGAAGGTGCCGGTTCCGACCGCCCGCCAGTCCGCG